>CAIKZV010000529.1 GCA_903831925.1 uncultured Burkholderiales bacterium | reverse complement strand
GCTGTGACGCAGTTGTCAGCGCACTTCTCCCATGCCGTCAGCAGTCAGGCCGACCTGCCGCCAAGCCAGGAGCGCGATGTGCTGCTGACTGAGATGCGTCGCGCCATGACCGCACTCCAATTCGAGGATATGGCATCGCAACTGATTACCCACTCGCGCCGACGACTCGCGTCGGTGACCGAATGCCTCGGAAATCTGGCATTGAGCGGCGAAGAAGAAGGTTGCGAAGTCCAATGGGTTGTCCGTCCGTGTCCCGTGGCCCAGCGAGTGGTTGACGCGGGCTCGGTCGAACTGTTTTAGGGGTACACAAGTGAAAATGGCTTCGAGTCTTGCCGTGGACGATTCGGCGTCGATGCGTCAGATGGTGTCCTTCACCTTGCGCAGTTCGGGCTACGACGTGATCGAGGCCATCGATGGTCAGGATGCGCTCGACAAGATCGGCGACCGGCATGTCGATCTGGTGCTGACCGATCAGAACATGCCTCGAATGGACGGTCTGACGCTGATCCGCGAGCTGCGCTGCGTCGACCGCTTCAAGCGTACGCCCATCCTGATGCTCACCACCGAGTCGAGCGACGAGATGAAGCAGGCAGGACGCGCCGCCGGGGCGACAGGCTGGATGGTCAAGCCTTTCGATCCGCAGCGCCTCCTCGAGATCATCAGCAAAGTGCTGCCCAACTAGCCTCGCAGGAAGCGACGATGAGCGATACCCATACCAGCGAATCCTCAGGCGATGTTTTCGACCTGTCACAGTTTCACGGCGTTTTTTATGAAGAGGCCGGCGAGAACCTCACCAACATGGAGGCCTTGCTGCTCGATACCGACGAATCGAATGCCGATGACGAGTCGCTGAATGCGATTTTTCGGTGCGCGCACTCGATCAAGGGTGGCGCGGCGACCTTCGGTTTTCAGGATGTCGCCGATCTCACGCATGTCATGGAGACATTGCTCGACCGGCTTCGCCGCCGCGAACTGGCGATCACCAGCGGCATGATCGACACCCTGCTCGAATCGGGCGATGTGCTCAAACACCTGCTGGCGAGCCGTCAGAGCGGCACCGATGCGGGTATCGACTGCACCGAACTGGTTGCGCGGATCGGCGCGTTTGCGCACGGCACGGTTGCCACGGCACCGGTTGCAGCGCCGACGGCTGTCGCGCTGACCGAAGCACCGGCACCGGCGAGCGCAATCCCGGCTGCGGCACCGACTGAGCCCGGCGAACGGGTGCTCGAGATCGCCATCGGGCCGCTTGATCAACCCAGGTTCGCCGACAATGTGGTCGAGCTTTTCAGCGAAATACCGGGCCTGGGGACGATCGAGCCGACTGATGATGGTAAGCCCGATGCCGCGCAGACCCGTCATTTCCGGGTGGTCAGTACCGTCACCGACAGCGATCTGCTCGATCTGTTTTCGTTTCATGTGTCCCGCGAGCAGGTGAGCATCCGGGAAGCTGGTGCACCAGGCGCTGTATCAGGCGCTGCATCAGACGTCACGCAGGCGGCCGACCAGACCTTTGGCCTCTTTGAGGACTTGCCGGAGCCGGTCGCCGCTGATGTCCATGCGCCGGACGCGGTCGTCGCGGCTGCGCCCAAGGCGCAGGCGCCCCGCGCGGCCGATCGCGCAGCTCCTGCCAGTGCCAATCTCGAGTCCTCGACGATTCGCGTGCCGACCGAGAAGGTCGACCAGTTGATCAATCTGGTCGGCGAAATGGTGATCACCCAGGCAATGCTGGCCCAGACCGGACGCGGGCTCGACGCTGTCGTCCATCAGGCGATGGCCACCGCCCTGACTGACCTGGAGCGCAACACCCGGTTGCTTCAGGAAGCCGTCATGGCCATCCGCATGATCCCGATGACAGCGGTTTTCAATCGCTTTCCCCGGATGCTGCGCGATCTGTCGGGTCGTCTGGGCAAGAAGCTCGAACTGCACACCATCGGTGAAGACACCGAACTCGACAAAGGCCTGATCGAAAAGATCACCGATCCGCTGACCCATCTGGTGCGCAATTCGGCCGATCACGGCATCGAGATGCCGGCCGACCGGATCGCTGCCGGCAAGCCCGAGCACGGCACGGTGACATTGGCGGCGGCGCATCAGGGCGGCTCGATCGTGATCGAGGTTCGTGACGACGGACGTGGACTGAACCGCGGCAAGCTGCTCGCCAAGGCGCGCGAACGCGGCCTGAGCGTCAGCGACTCGATGACCGATACCGAAGTCTATGGGCTGATCTTTGCACCCGGCTTTTCAACCGCAGCCGAGGTTACCGATGTGTCGGGTCGCGGTGTCGGCATGGACGTGGTCAAACGCAACATCACGTCGCTCGGCGGCTCGGTCGAGATCGATTCGGTCGAAGGCCAGGGCATGAGGGTATCGGTCCGACTGCCGCTCACGCTCGCAATCATGGATGGCATGTCGGTCGGCGTTGCTGACGAGACCTACATCGTGCCGCTGGCATCGGTCGTCGAATCGATCCACATGACCGCCAGTGATGTGAAATCGGTGGGCGGCACCGGTCGCGTGGTGGAAGTGCGCAACGAATACCTGCCGCTGATACGACTCGATGAACTGTTCGACGTGCCGCGCTCGGTGGAGCACAACGGCGGGATCATGATCGTGGTAGAGGCCGAAGGCGGGCGGATTGCCCTGCTGGTCGACGATCTCATCGGACAGCATCAGGTGGTGGTGAAGAACCTGGAAGCCAACTATCGCAAGGTGCCTGGTGTCTCCGGGGCAACGATTCTGGGTGACGGACGGGTGGCATTGATCCTCGACGTGTCGTGGCTGATCCGCCGCGTGCGTCATTAATCGAAGATGGAAAGGTAAGACACACCATGAATGCACGCGCTAACGCAGTGGCCGAGCGGCCTCGTGAATACCTCACCTTCCGGCTCGGCGAGGAAGAGTACGGCATCGACATTCTGAAAGTTCAGGAGATCCGTGGCTATGAACAGCCGACACGGATCGCCAATGCGCCTTCGTTCATCAAGGGGGTGGTCAATCTTCGCGGTGTCATCGTGCCGATCGTCGATATGCGCCTGAAGTTCGGACTCGGCTCTGCCGAATACAACGACTTCACCGTGGTGATCATCCTGAATCTCGGCGCTCGTGTGGTCGGCATGGTGGTCGACTCGGTCTCGGACGTGATGGAGCTGTCTCCCGAGCAGATTCGCGACACACCAGAGATCGATTCGGTGGTCGATTCGAGCTACATCACCGGTCTGGGTACCTTGAATGATCGGATGCTGATTCTGATCGCGATCGAAAAGCTCATGGGCACTGCCGAGATGGCGCTGGCCTGATCGTCGGCCAGTGCGCTGCAATCCAGAAAATTATTTTTCTTATTCGAGGTAAACATGAAGCTGCGATTCAAGCTGCTGATCCTGCCGGCGATCGCGGGTATCCTGATGCTGGCACTGTGTGTGCTGGTCACGGTGCTCTCGCATCGCTCCGACAACGAGATCGCGAGCTTGCGCAAGGAGGCCGCTGCCGCACGGGCTGCCGCCGGCGCCACCTCCGGCGACAGCCGCGACGCCAGGCAGCCTGTGAGTGCCGATGCCGCCTCGCCGGGCATGGCGCTGCCGATTGTGTGGGGCTCGACGCTGATTTCACTCGGACTGTTGTTCGCGCTCACCCTGGGTTTCAACCGTCGCCTGATCTTGCCGCTCGAGGCGGCGCGCAAGGCGGCCGAGTCGATTGCGGCTGGTGATCTGCGCGTGGTGTTACCGCCGCCCTCGGCTGATGAAGTCGGTCAGTTGATCTCGGCGCTCTCGCGCATGGCTGAACAACTTGAACATACCGTCGGCTCGATCAAGGTGTCGGCTGAGCAGATCTCGGTGGCATCGACCGAGATCGCAGTCGGCAACGGTGATCTGTCGCAGCGCACCGAAGAGCAGGCCGCCAGCCTTCAGCAGACCTCGAGCAGTGTCGAGCAGATGGCCGGCACGGTCGATACCAATGCGGCGAATGCGCGCCAGGCCAACCAGCTCGCGCTGGGGGCCTCTGAAGTCGCGCGCCGCGGCGGTGATGTGGTGCAGCAGGTGGTCACGACCATGGGTGAGATCAGCGACAGTTCACGCAAGATTGCCGACATCATCGGCGTGATCGACGGCATCGCCTTTCAGACCAATATCCTCGCGCTCAATGCAGCGGTGGAAGCGGCGCGTGCCGGTGAGCAGGGACGCGGCTTTTCGGTGGTGGCCGCCGAGGTCAGAAGCCTCGCTCAGCGCAGTGCCGAGGCGGCGCGTCAGATCAAGGACCTGATCACCGACAGTGTGCAGCGGGTCGAGTCTGGTGGCCGTCTGGTGCAGGAGGCCGGGTCGACGATGGAAGAAATCGTGACCTCGGTACGCCGGGTCACCGACATCATCGGCGAGATCTCGTCGGCGACCGTCGAGCAAAGCGCCGGTATCGCTCATGTCAATACCGAAGTCGGCCAGCTCGACCGCATGACGCAGCAAAACGCTGCGCTGGTCGAAGAAAGTGCGGCCGCCGCTGAAAGCCTCAAACAGCAGGCTCGCAGCCTGATTCAGGCAATCGACAGCTTCCGGTTGTCAGGTCGCGGGACGCCCGCGCCTGTCGCCGAAAGCTTCCAGAAAAGCCATGCACCGGCGCCCAGGCCTGTCATTGCCCCGGCGATGCTTCCCAAGCCCGCTGCCGCGCCGCGCAAGAATACCGCTGCCCCGATATCGGCTCGCCCGTCCGCCGCGCGCCAAGACAGCGTCGCACCCGCGGCCGCTCGCGCAGCGCCGCCTACCCAGTCATCGCCGCCTGCCCAGTCATCGCCGACGCCTTCGCCCAAGCGCGCCGACGACGATTGGGAAGAGTTTTGAGCCTGCGCCTGATCTGATGAATGTCGTCCTCTCATGACCGCAACCTCGACAGTCGGCCATATTGCCGCCCTTGCGCCAGGCGATTTTGAGCGAGCCTGTCGAATCATCAAGGAACGGGCCGGCATCAATCTGCTGCCCAGCAAGCAGAGCATGGTGCAGGGTCGATTGGCACGCGTGCTACGCGAGCACGGTTTGCCTGATTACCGCAGCCTTCTCGATGCCATCGAGAAGGTCAATTCCCCGTTGTGGCAACCGTTTCTCAATGCACTGACCACCAATCTCACCTCGTTCTTTCGCGAGTCCTACCACTTCCCGCTGCTGGCCGATTTCCTGCGGACGCAGACCGGGCCGGTGCGGATCTGGTGCGCTGCAGCCTCGACCGGCGAAGAGCCGTGGTCGATTGCGATGACTGCGCTCGAAGCACTCGGCACCGGGGCGCAGGTGAGCATCGTCGCCTCTGACATCGATACCGATGTCCTTGATACCGCGCGCGCAGCGGTTTATTCGATGGGCGCCGACAAAGGACTCGACCAGGAACGCATGCGTCGCTGGTTCTTGAAGGGCAGCGGTGCCAATGCCGGGCTGATGCGGGTTCGCCCCGAGCTGACCCGCATGGTCGAATTCAGGCAACTCAATCTTGTGCATGACGAACTGCGCTTTGCGCAGCCCTTCGATGTGGTTTTCTGCCGCAACGTGATGATCTATTTCGACGCGCCAACCCAGCGTAATGTGCTGGCGCGGCTTCATGGGGCGATGCGCCCGGGCGCGTTGCTGTTTGCCGGTCATTCCGAAAATTTTTCGGCCCACGCTGATCTCTTTTCGCTGCGCGGCAAGACGGTTTACGAGCGGTGCAGTGTGCAAACCGCGCGGGTTGCATCATGGGCGTCATGACAGAAGCCGCGGTCATTGCCAGCGGCAGTCTGGACAGACTGTCGAAGCTGCGCACGCGCGTTCATCGCGAGTTCGAAGCCCACACCTACTTTCATGATCCGGCCTTCGGCGTCGAAACTGTCAAGCTGATGCCGGGCGAGTATTACGTTCATGCCGGTGACGATCTGCTGCTCACGACGGTGCTCGGTTCCTGCGTGGCAGCCTGCCTGGTCGACCGGTCGATCGGGTTGTCCGGGATGAACCATTTCATGTTGCCCGAGGGGGGCAGCGCCGGGCGCTACGGTGCTTTTGCGATGGAGTTGCTCATCAATGAAATGATGAAGCGAGGCGCCCGTC
>CAIKZV010000528.1 GCA_903831925.1 uncultured Burkholderiales bacterium | reverse complement strand
GCCCACGCACTCGAAGTGCGTGGGGCGACGCGACTCGATGCGCTGTTTCCGATCGGCGAGGAAGGCACCACCGAGTGGTTGCGAGCCGCGGCCGATGCCTGGGGCGTGCCGTCTGAAAAATTCGACGCGGTGGTTGCGCCCGGCCAGGCGCGGGCTCGCCGCGCAGTCGAAATGCACCAGGGTCTTCTGTCCGGTCGCAGCGTGTTCTTTTTTCCGGATTCGCAGCTGGAAATCCCGCTTGCACGCTTCTTGTCGCGTGAGCTGAAAATGACCCTCACCGAAGTCGGCACGCCCTATCTGCACCGGCAGCATCTGTCGCGTGAGCTGGCGCTGCTGCCGGACTCCACCGCCCTGTCCGAAGGGCAGCATGTCGAGCGCCAGCTCGATCGCTGCCGGGCCTTGCAGCCCGATCTGGTGGTCTGCGGGCTTGGTCTGGCCAATCCGCTCGAAGCCGAGGGCATGACCACCAAGTGGTCGATCGAGCTGGTGTTCACGCCGATCCAGGGTTACGACCAGGCCGGCGATCTCGCCGAACTCTTTTCGCGTCCGCTGCATCGACGCACGAAGATCGCTGCCTGAGCGCGCCGCCATGCAACTCGCACTCTGGACCTATGAAGGCCCGCCGCATGTCGGTGCAATGCGTGTCGCCACCGCGATGCGTGGTCTGCATTATGTTCTGCATGCGCCGCAGGGCGATACCTACGCCGATCTGCTGTTCACCATGATCGAGCGACTGCCGCAGCGTCCGCCGGTGACCTACACCACCTTCCAGGCCCGTGATCTGGGTGGCGATACCGCCGAGCTTTTCAAGACCGCCGCGCGCGAAGCCTATGAGCGCTTCGCGCCGCAGGCGATGATCGTTGGCGCTTCCTGCACCGCCGAACTCATCCAGGATGATCCGGGCGGTCTGGCCAAAGCGCTCGATCTGCCGATCCCGGTGGTGGCGCTGGAGCTGCCGTCGTATCAGCGCAAGGAAAACTGGGGCGCCTCCGAGACCTTCTATCAGCTGGTGCGTCATCTTGTTGCGCCCGGCAAGCGCCCCGAGCGGGCGCCCGGCAATCGGCCGAGTTGCAATCTGCTCGGCCCGACTGCCTTGGGTTTCCGGCATCGCGACGATATTCGCGAAATCACCGGGCTGCTTTCGCAACTCGGCATCGATGTGAACGTCGTGGCCCCGATGGGTGCGACGCCTGCCGATATCGTTCGGCTTGGCGATGCCGATTTCAACGTTGTGCTCTATCCCGAGACCGCCGCACAGGCGGCTCAGTGGCTTGCCCGCAACCTGCAGCAGCCGATGACCAAGTCTGTGCCCCTGGGTGTTGGCGCGACCTGCGACTTCATCCGCGAAGTGGCCGAACTGGCTGGTGTCGATCCGACGCCGGTGCTGGCCGGCGCACCGTCGCGCGCCACCTGGTATTCGAGGTCGGTCGATTCGACCTACCTCACCGGCAAGCGAGTGTTCATTTTCGGTGACGCAACGCATGCGGTCGCCGCTGCGCGCGTGGCCACTCAGGAACTGGGCTTTACCGTCGTCGGTCTGGGGACCTACAGCCGGGAGTTTGCCCGCGAGATTCGCGAGGCCGCCAAGCTCTATGGCGTCGAGCCGCTGATTTCCGACGACTATCTCGAAGTCGAAGAAGCCGTCTCGGCAGCACAGCCTGAGCTGGTGCTCGGTACCCAGATGGAGCGACACATTGCCAAGCGACTGGGTCTGCCCTGCGCGGTGATTTCGGCGCCGGTGCATGTCCAGGATTTTCCGGCGCGCTATGCGCCGCAGATGGGGTTCGAGGGCGCCAATGTGCTCTTCGACACCTGGGTTGCACCCCTGATGATGGGTCTTGAAGAGCACCTGCTCGGCATGTTCCGCGGCGATTTCGAGTTTCATGAGAATGCGCCCGCCTCGCATCTTGGCCGCACCGGTGTGGCAGCTGCGGCGATCGCTCCGATGACCGACACCGACAGCCAGGTGCTCGCGCCGCAGGTCTTCGAGCAGCCGGCGGACGACATGATTTCGTTGAACCCTGCGCCATCAGACAGCCAGGTTGAGCCAAGCACGACCATCGCCGCTGCAGTCTGGGATGGCGAAGCACGAGCCGAACTTCAAAAAATTCCTTTTTTTGTTCGCGGCAAGGCTCGAAAGAACACCGAGCGCTATGCACTTGAGCGCGGCGTGTCACTGATCACGGTTGAGACCCTCTATGACGCTAAATCGCACTTCGCACGGTGAGTCGACACCGGTGAACGTCGTCATCGTGACGATGGACACCCACCTGTCGAGTGCGGTCGATCGCGCTCGCGTGTCCCTGAAGCAGCAGATTCCCGGGCTCAACCTGACGCTGCATGCCGCTTCGGAGTGGAGTGCTAAAGCCGATAGCCTTGAGCACTGCCTCGAGGACATCGCCAAGGGCGATATCGTGATTGCGACGATGCTCTTCAT
>CAIKZV010000527.1 GCA_903831925.1 uncultured Burkholderiales bacterium | reverse complement strand
CTGGCGCAGCAAGGTCTGCCAGGCCGCGGCATCAAGGTCGCCACCAATGCCGAAGGTGGACAGCCGATCGTGACCCCGCTCGATCACCCGGTCGTTTCGCTCGCCGCGAAGCACATCGATCACATAGTGGCCGCCATAGGCGATGCCGCCGGTCTGGCGGATCCGATAGATGCACGACAGCAGCCGACGTGCCGGGTCGCTCGCATCCCAGCGCTCGGGCGGATACAGGCAGTTGTCGCAGTTGCCGCAGGCCCGGCTGTCTTCGCCGAAATAGCGCAGCAGACGCACGCGCCGGCAGTCGTCGGCCTCGGCGAGCGCAACCATCGCATCGAGCTTCTGGCGCGATGCACGCTTGTGCTCGTCGTCGGCTGGCGACTCATCGATCAGCCTGCGGTTGTTGACCACGTCCTGCAGACCGTAGGCCATCCAGGCTCGCGCCGGCAGGCCGTCGCGCCCTGCCCGGCCGGTCTCCTGGTAGTAACCCTCGACGCTTTTGGGCATATCGAGATGAGCCACGAACCGGACATCGGGCTTGTCGATGCCCATGCCGAAGGCGAGCGTGGCGATCATGACCACACCGTCTTCGCGCAGAAACCGGGACTGATTGCGGGCACGATCGGCGGTGCCCATGCCGGCGTGATAAGGCAGCGCATCGAAGCCCTGCTCGAGCAGCCAGGCGGCGGTGTCGTCGACCCGCTTGCGGGTGGCGCAGTAGACGATGCCGGCCTCACCCGCAAACTCGGACAGGAAGGCGAGCAGCTGGCGCCGCGGCTCGTCCTTCACGACGATGCTGTAGCGGATATTGGGGCGGTCGAAACTGGAGACGAACTCGCGTGCATCCTGCAGCGCCAGGCGCTCGCGAATTTCATCGCGGGTCTGGGCATCGGCGGTCGCGGTGAGCGCGATGCGCGGAATGTCGGCAAAGCGGTCGTGCAGCACCGACAGGCCGAGATATTCCGGGCGGAAATCATGGCCCCACTGCGAGACGCAATGCGCCTCGTCGATCGCAAAGAGCGCAATACGACTGGCCGAGAGCAGCTCAAGGCAGCGATCGGTGAGCAGGCGCTCGGGCGCCACATAGAGCAGGTCGATCTCGCCTGCCCGCATGGCCCGCTCGACCCGGCGGGTCTCATCGAGGCTGAGAGTGGAGTTGAGGTAGTCGGCGCGCACGCCGTTTTCGCGCAGGGCATCGACCTGATCCTGCATGAGGGCGATCAGCGGCGAAACCACCACACCCATGCCGGGGCGCACAAGCGACGGCACCTGATAGCAAAGGGACTTGCCGGCGCCGGTGGGCATCAGCACCAGGGCGTCGCGACCGGCAATCAGATGTTCGACGATGTCCTGCTGGGGGTCACGAAAGGAGGGGTAGCCGAAGACCCGCTGCAGCACATCGAGTGCAGCGCTCACAGCCGGAACCGTCGCTTCAGGTCGTCCGTGATCTTCGCCAGGCTCAAGCCAAGCCTGGCCTGCGGCTCGGGCACCGACCCGTCGCCGGCGGGCAGCGGCTGACCCCGGCGAAGGTAATAGCGATCGAAGCTGCGCTGGCTGATTGACCATTTCTCGAGGAATTGTCGCCTGCCGTCGTTCTTGACCACCTTGCCTGTCGACTTGCACTGAAAGTGATAGACCAGCGCATCGCCGACACCGATGAAATGCCGGCAGCCCGCCTGCCAGAGCTTCATCGAAAAATCGTTATCGCTGCTCATGCCCGGCGAAAACGCCTTGCTGTAGCCACCGACCTCGCGCCAGACATCGCGATGAACCACCGTCGGCGGCCAGGTCGCGCCCGCCCAGTCGGGTCGTGACAGTCGCGGCAGCGCGGCCAGCAGATCGGCCTCGCGAAAGGACTCGGCGCTGTCGCCGAAGTCGGCCACGACCACGCAGGCATTGCCGGTGTCGTGCGGCTCGATCATCGTGCCCGAGACCATGAAGAGGCGCGTTGGCAGCGCGGCGATTCGCGCCAGCATGCGCATGTCCCACCCGGGGCAAACCACCATGTCGTCATTGAGATAGACGATCAGGTCATGCTCGGCATGCGTCGCCGATTCGTTCACCGCAAGACAGATCCCGATGTTCTGCTGCGAATGGGTATGGGTCAGTCCCTGCTCGCGCACCCATGCGAGGCTGCCGTCGCTGCCATCGTTGACATGCACGATGATCTGATGAGCGTGCGCCGAATGGCGGCGGATGCTTGCCACCGCAAGCTTCAGATAGGCGAGGTTATTCCAGGTCGGGATCAGGATCGAGAACATCGGATCGGTCAGCCCACCGACCAGTCGATCACCCCGGTCCAGGCGGTGAACAGAAGCAGCAAACCAAAGACGATGCGATACCAGGCAAACGGCACGAAGTCATGACGCGAGACATAGCGGATCAGCCAGTGCACCACCAGCAGGGCGCTGAAAAAGGCGGTGAGAAGGCCGACCGCAAAGAGCGGCAGATCGTCGGCGCTCAGGAGCGCGCGGTATTTCCAGGTGTCGTAGACGCCGGCGCCGATCAGGGTCGGGATCGCGAGAAAAAATGAGAACTCGGTGGCCGCGCGGCGCGACAGACCAAAGAGCATGCCGCCGATGATGGTGGCGCCAGAGCGGCTGGTGCCGGGGATGAGTGCGGCGGCCTGTGCCAGCCCGAGCTTGAGCGCATCGACCCAGGTCATCGCATCGATGTCGTCGATCCGGGCCCGCATGCCGCCCAGGCGCGCCCGACGCTCGACCCAGAGGATGACCAGGCCACCGACCACGAAGGCGATGGCGACCGGCACCGGCGCAAACAGCACGGCCTTGATCTTTTTCGCAAAGAGCACGCCAAGGATGGCGGCCGGCAAAAAGCCGATCAGGATATTGATCGCGAAACGGCGGGCCGCCGGGTCGCTGCCCAGACCGCCGAGCACGCGGATGATGCGGGCCCGAAAATACCAGATGACCGAGGCCATCGCCCCGGTCTGGATCGCGATGTCGAAGACCTTGGCCTTGTCGTCATGCCAGCCGAGCAGGCTGCCGACCAGAATCAGATGGCCGGTGCTCGAGATCGGTAGAAACTCGGTGAGGCCCTCGACAATGCCAAGGATTGCTGCCTTGACCAGCAGCGGCAGTGCATGAAGTGCTTCCATCGGGAGGGTGGCACGGGCAGGCCGTGCGCTGAAGGGATCGTGTTGCCGCGATGGTACCGGGTTCTAGCGCGACCAGAGCCGGTGGAAGTGATGCACCGGCCCATGGCCTTGCCCGACCGACAGTTCGCCTGAGCGCCTAATGGCCTCGGTCAACCAGCGCTTGGCCTGATCAACCGCATCGGGCACATCGGTGCGCGGCAGCAGCGCGGCAATCGCCCCCGACAGCGAGCAGCCGGTGCCGTGGGTGTTGCGGGTATCGATGCGGGGGGCGGAGAACTCGATCATGCGATCACCGTCGTGCAGCAGGTCGACGGCATCACCCGGCAGGTGCCCGCCCTTGAGCAGCACCCAGCACTGGCCGCTGTCGGGCAGCAGACGACGCAGCCGCTCGGCGGCACGCTGCATGTCGCGCAGACTGTCGGGCGGGCTCGATCGCAGCAGCACGCCAGCCTCGGGCAGATTGGGCGTCATCATCGTGGCCAGGGGCAGCACCGCCTCGATCAGCATCGCGGTGGCATCGCGGGTCAGCAGCTCATCGCCGCTTTTCGAGACCATGACGGTGTCGACCACCAGATGGGCCAGCTTGCCCTGCGTGCGCTGAACCGCCAGCCCTTCGGCCACCGCGCGCACGATCGCTGCCGTGGCCAGCATGCCGGTCTTGGCGGCGTCGATGCGGACATCGGCAAAGAGCGTATCGAGCTGAAGCCGCACGAATTCGGGCGGTGGCGCATGAATGCCACTCACGACCTGCGAGTTTTGTGCGGTCAGCGCGGTGACGACACCGCAGCCGAAGGCGCCGAAGGCGGCAAAAGCCTTGAGATCGGCATACAGCCCCGCGCCGCCGGAGGGATCGACGCCGGCCACCGAGAGCACATTGGGAATCACTGGTGCGGTCATGTCACTCGTATCGAAGGGCGTCGATCGGCTCGAGCTGCGAGGCCTTTCGTGCCGGATAAAAACCGAAGAAGATGCCAATGAGCGCAGCCGACCCGAAGGCCAGCAGGATCGCCGGTGGCTGGATCTCGATGCGCCATTCGGCCGACTTGCCGACCATCTCGGCCGCAAACACCCCGAGCGCCACGCCGATCGCACCGCCAATGCACGACAGCGTCACCGCCTCGACCAGAAACTGCGACAGGATGTCGCCGCCGCGCGCGCCGACCGCCATGCGCAGGCCGATCTCGCGGGTGCGCTCGGTGACCGACACCAGCATGATGTTCATGATGCCGATGCCGCCGACCAGCAGACTGACCGACGCGATCGCCGCCAGCAGCGCGGTCATGGCGCGGCTGGCCGCCTCCTGCGCCTGCATGATCTCGGTGAGATTGCGCAGCGTGAAGTCGTCTTCCTGACCCGCGGCCAGCCGATGGCGCTGGCGCAACAGATTGCGGGTGCCGTCTTCGGCCGACTTCATGTCCTGTCCGGGCGAGACCTTGATCCAGATCGAATTGATGCGGCGAAGCTTGCCCTGCACCACGCCGAAGAGGCGCGTTCGCGCGGTCGACAGCGGCACGAACACCGCATCGTCCTGATCCTGACCGACCGCACTCTGACCCTTGCGCTCGGCCACACCGATGACAGTGAGCGGCACTTTGCGCAGTCTGACCACGCGATCGATCATGTCCTCGAAGGGCGTGTCTTCACCGAAGAGCTGGCGCGCAACCGTCTGGCCGAGGATGATCACCTTGCCCGAACTGGCGAGTTCGCCCGCCTCAAAGGGCCGCCCGGCCACCAGCGGCCATTCACGCACATCGAAAAAGTCGTTATTGACGCCGAACACCGCGGCAAACCAGTTCTGATTGCCGTAGACCACCTGCCCCGAGGCGCGGTGGGTGGGCGCCGCGAACATGATCTCGGGCACTTCGAGCGCGACCGCTCGCGCATCGTCTTCGGTG
>CAIKZV010000526.1 GCA_903831925.1 uncultured Burkholderiales bacterium | reverse complement strand
CGTCGACACTATTGCCGCCAACATGGTGACGCTGCGCGAGATGGCGGCGCGTCATGGCCGCGAGCAAGCGCTTGGCTTCGGCATGCGTCTGCAGGTCATCTGCCGCGAGACCGAGGACGAGGCCTGGGCGGCTGCGCAGGCCCTGATTGCCGGGGTCACCGAATCGCAGACCGACTTCGTGCGCCGTCATTACGCCAGTTCGGCAGCCAATCAGCGCGTGCAGGAACTCGCGCGCACCCACGGCGAACTGATCGCCCCGCATCTGTGGACCGGCATCACGCGCGTGCGCCCCGGCGCGGGCATCGTGGTGGTCGGCAATCCGCAGCAGTGCGCCGACACCCTGCAGCAGTTCATCGACATTGGCTGCCATTCCTTCTGCCTGTCGGGCTATCTGCACGACGAGGAGGCCGAGCGCTTTGCGCGCATGGTCAGGCCGCTTTTGGCTGCCCGCAATCCCGGGCGCATGCCGGCATGAGTGGCGCTGCGCGCATCGTCGTGGTCACCGGTGGCGCAAGCGGCATCGGCGAGGCCTGCGTGCGCCGCTTCGTGCAAGACGGTGAACGCGTCGTGATCGCCGATCGCAATCTGGTCGGTGCGCAGGCGCTGGCCGACGAACTTTCGCGCCTGCCGGGCGTGATGGGTGAATCAGGTGCATCGGTCGAGGCCATCGCCATCGACCTCGGCGACGAGGCCTCGGTGGCTGCCGCCGCCCGCGACGTCGAGGCACGGGTCGGGCCGGTGCAGGTGCTGGTCAACTGTGCCGGCGTCCTGCAGCGCACCCTGCCGCCCGAAGAGCTCACGCTCAAGGAGTGGGACATCGTCGCCCGCATCGACCTGCGCGGCACCTATGTCTCATGTGCGGCCTTCGGTGTGCCGATGGCCGCGCGCGGTCATGGCGCGATCGTCAACATCGCCTCCGTCGCCGGCATGCGATCAGGGCCGCTGCATGCCTATGGACCGGCCAAAGCCGGTGTGATCAGCATCGGCGAAAGCCTCGCGGCCGAGTGGGGTCCGAAAGGCGTGCGGGTCAACACCGTCTCGCCGGGCTACACGCTCACGCCGGCGCTCAAAAAGGGTATGGCGCTCGGCACGCTCGACCACGACCTGATGATCGGCTCGAGCGCCATCGGCCGACTGGTGCGGGCCGACGAGATCGCGGCTGCGGTGGCCTTTCTGGCGGGCGACGAGGCCAGCGCCATTACCGGCGTCAATCTGCCGGTTGATGGCGGCTATCTGGTGGCCACGCCCTGGGCGGGTTACGGCGGATTGAGACGCCCGGCCTGAGCTTCAGCGGGCACCCACTTGGCCATGCAGTCCGCCAGGATCGACATGACCAGCGGCTTCGACAGGAAATCGTCCATGCCGGCGGCCATGCAGGCTTCCTGATCCTCCTGCATCGCATTGGCGGTCACCGCAATGATCGGCGTGGTCTTGTTCGGCCCTGAGCCCGCCCGGATGCGACGTGTCGCGTCCAGTCCATCGACCTCCGGCATCAGCACGTCCATCAGGATCGCCGCATAGCGACGGCCCTCGGCCATCTGATGCGCGATCTCGCCGTTTTCGGCCAGCGCGACCTGATAGCCCATGCGCTCGAGCATCAGGGTCGCAACCTTCTGGTTGACGATATTGTCTTCGGCGAGCAGCAGCAGCGGTCGGTCCAATTCGAGAATGGTGAGTTGTTCGTTTGGTGCGGCCGCATGCGCAGGGCTTGCATCCGGCTCGACCGGGGCCTTGCTCATGACCTGTTGCAACGGCTGCGCGCTTTGCGGGATGCGGACCGCCTCGATCCTGACCCGTGGCGCTTCGTTCGTTGCTTCGAGCGGCAGCCGAACCCAGAAGACCGTTCCCGGGCCATCCTCGCGGGCATGAAAGCCGATCATGCCGCCCATGGCCTCGGCCAGATGCTTGCTGATCGCAAGCCCGAGGCCTGTGCCTTCAAAGCGCCGGGCGCGCGACATGTCGACCTGGCTGAAGCTTGCAAAGACCCGATCCCGCGCGGCCGCCGGAATGCCCACGCCGCTGTCGATCACCTCGATCAGCACTCCCTCGTCTGTCGACATCAGCCGCAGATTGACGCCGCCGCGCTCGGTGAACTTGATCGCATTGCCGAGCAGGTTGGTCAGGATCTGTCGAATCCGCAGCGGGTCGCCAATGAAATAGCCGCTGGCCTCTGGCGCCAGCGCCATCGCCAATGCCAGCCCCTTTTGCCTGGCCTGAAAGGCGAACAGGCGCCGGATCGAATCGACGAGTTCGCTCATCGAGAACGGCTCGCTTGCCAGGTCGAGGTGCCCGGCTTCGATCTTCGACAGATCGAGGATGTCGTTGACGATCGCCACCACCGCCTCCCCCGATCGCGCGATGTTGACCGCGAAGTCGTGCTGCCCGTCAGTGAGGGGTGTCTCGAGCAGCAGCTGCGACATGCCGATCACGCCATTGAGCGGCGTGCGGATCTCATGCGACACATTCGCGAGAAAACGGCTTTTTTCGCGGTTGGCCGCCTCGGCGACGTCGCTGGCCGCGGCCAGCTCGGCCATCATCTCGCGGTTGCGCTTCAGGGCTTTCAGCAGCAAGCTCAGCATCCCGAGCACACCCGCGGAGATCAGGATTCCCGCCGCCAGCCACTTCTTGCGATCGTCGGCTGAGATCGCGAGGACCACTTCTTCGGATCGCGCCGCCACACAGCTGACGCCGAACTCGGGCAGGGTGTACCAGGCATAGATCCGCCGTTTGCCATCGATCGGCGACACCCGTCTGAACACGCCGGTATCAGCCGCGCCGGGTGCGAGCTGAGGGCTGCCAGTAATGACCGTGCCAAGCGCCAGACCCGTGGTCGGATAGCGAGCCATGATTTCGCCGCTGAGTCGCACGATCGAGACGATGTCGTCTTCACGGGTGGCCAGGCTCTTCGAAAAGTTCTCGAAGAGCTCGGGCCGCACCGAAATCTGGATGACGCCTGCAAACACGCCCGACCGGATGATCGGTCGCGTCAGGTGAATCTGCCAGACACCCGAGACCTTGCCCTTGAGCGGTTTGGTGATGAAGAGTTCATCCCGGGCAAAAAACTCGCGATGAAAAATGAATTGTTCGCGGTCACTCAGGTCGACGCTCTGCCTGCCCTGAGTCGAAAAGACCATCATGCCGCGGGCATCGATCACCGAGATCTGCATCGCATAGTTGGCCATGCCGGCGCGCTCGCGCTCGATCTCGTCGTCGGGAATCTGCAGCCTGGCATCGAGCATCGGGCGCAGCTCGAGCAACAGCGAATCAAGGTGATTGAACACCGTGCGGGTGTATTCCGCGAGCACCGCCGCTTTGCCCTCTGCGCGCAGCTCGGCCTGCTTGATGTCCTGAGCGCGGCTTTGGTGGATGGCGAACCACAGGGCTCCCCAGAGCAGACAGAGCGCGAAAGCGACGAAGCCGATCACCAGGCGTCGCGGGTCGCTTGTGCTTGCCTGCACCGGACTGGCGGCCGGGTTGTTCAAGCGGCGACTCCCCGGACATCAGGGCGCTCATCCAGAAAGAGCTGAACCTCATTGATCAGCTGCATCCGGTGCTTCTCCATGAGGACCATGTGCGTGCCTTCGCCCAGCTCGATGTAGCGCTTTCGCGGCACATTGACCATGAGTGCAAAGAGTTCGCGGGCCATCTCCACCGGTGTGTCGCGGTCCCATTCGGCCACGATCAGCAGCACCGGCACCCTGATGTCGGCAGGATCCCAGTCCATGCGGCCGGTGGCGGCCTGGCGCATGACATCGGCAATGACCCCATTAGGCGCACGCACAACCGGTGGTGTTTGCGCGGCACCGATCGGGTCGCTGGCCTGCGAGGCCTGCATCCAGGCCTCGAACCAGCCAGGTGGAATCAGGCCGGCGACCTTGTCGGGCGGCACGCCATTAAGCCAGCGCTCAAGCGCCTGGTCGCTGTTGACCGCCCGCCAGGCTCCCAGCGGCCCGTCGCCGGTCCTGATCGGAAAGGGTGTGCGACGGCTCCACATCGGCGCATAGAGCACGAGCTTTTCGATCTTGTCGCCAAACTCGCAGGTGTATTGCTGCGTGGTGGCTGTGCCCCATGACCAGCCGAGCAGCACCAGCCTGTCGATGCCTCGACGTTGGCGGATGAAGTCGACCACCGCGTCGATATCGACCAGCGCCTGCGCGGCCGTGGCAAAGGGCGGATTGTCCGACGCGGGCGCGTCCATCTGCGGCGGGCGCGTCGACAGGCCATAGCCGCGAATGTCGAGCAGATAGACGTCGTAGCCGGCGCGGGCGATCAGGTCCATCCAGGACGCGCCATCGAGCGGCAGATCGAAAGCCGATTCGGCCGGGTAGGTGGCGCCATGCACGAAGAGCACGGTGCTGGCCGCATCGAAGTGAGCCATGCCCGCCGGATGCTTGTTGCGGACATAGATGTCGATGCCTGGATCGCTCGATACCCGGAACTCACGGGTCTCGAGGGCAGGGGCCGCGTTCGAGTTGCTATCGCGAGCCATGACTGGGGACCGGAAATCGCGCACCGGGCAATGCTACCTCAGGCAATGCCCGGCGGCCTGAGTGCGTGGCCCGCTTGTAGCCTGCTCGTGACCCGCATGGCGGGCTCGTGACCCGCATGGCGGGCTGCAGCGATTGACCGCAAGCTTTGAGCGCCCTCAAGGCAGCACCGTTCGTCCGTTCGTCGGAAATTGACTGCGCGTTGACCACAGATTCGCGCCGAACGGCAAGCCCTGTGGTGTGGACGGTCAATGCCTCGAAAACCGACATGCGACCGCTTGGATGGCGCGGCTACACTCGCGGCAACTTGTCTATCAATCGGTCAGCGGTGTCTGTGATACCGGCCTCGGGACTCATGAATCCATTGCTCAAGCATTCGTTTTCGACGTTTCACCTCGCGGTCTTCTCGGCACTGATGCTGGCGGGGGCCATGACGCCGGGTGCCGCCCAATCTCCTGTCGGCCTCTTTGGCGCCGGCAGCGGCAGCGGCAGCGGCAGCGGTGGCGGTGGCGGGTCCGGCGCCCGCAGTGCCGCGGCGGCCATGGGACTGGGCAGTGGTGGCGATGACAGCGGCGACAGCAGCAGCAATGGCTTTGGCGGTGGCTCGGGGCAGGGCGGCATGCAAGGCCTTGGCGCAGGTCAGGCACCCAACGGCGCCGGCGGCTTGCCGAGAGGCCTGGGCCGCGGCGGTCTGCCCGGCGGCTTGTCGATCCCGATGGGCGCGCGTCCGACCGATTTTTCCGATCCGCAGTTGCAGGGCGCGCTCACCCGCCCCCTGCCGCCCCTGGAGCCGAATGATTTCCAGCAGTTCATCCAGACCG
>CAIKZV010000525.1 GCA_903831925.1 uncultured Burkholderiales bacterium | reverse complement strand
TCGAGCGCCGGCATGGCGATGGTGTTTGCACTGCTGCTTGCCGCGATTATCTGGAATCTGGGCACATGGTGGCTGGGGCTGCCTTCTTCCAGCTCGCACACCCTGATCGGCTCGATCACCGGTGTCGGTGTTGCCAATTCACTGATGTCGACCGGCCAGGCAACCAGCGGCGTTGACTGGGGCAAGGCCAAGGAAGTCGGCATGGCACTGCTGATTTCGCCGGTCGTCGGCTTTTGCGCCGCCGCCCTGCTCTATCTGGTCATGCGGGCGGTCATTCGCAACAAGGTGCTTTATGAAGCCCCCCGCGGCAATGCGCCGCCGCCTTTGTGGATCCGCGCCCTGCTGATCCTCACCTGCACTGGCGTGAGTTTTGCGCACGGCTCGAATGACGGTCAGAAGGGCATGGGCCTGATCATGCTGATTCTGGTCGGGATCGTGCCGACCGCCTTCGCACTCAATCGCACGCCCGATGCCTCGAAAATGGAGCAGTTTCGCGCGTCGTCTGCGGCCGTCCAGCAAGTCCTCACCAAGTACGCGGTTCCCGGCATCAAGGTCGACGATGCCCGCGAGACCGTCAAGGACGCGGTGACGCTCAAGAAGTTCACCGACCAGACCACGGTCGCTCTGAACGAGCTGGTGTCGAGCACGCTGAAAAGCGTCGAGAGCTACAAGAACTTCAATACCGTGCCGACCGAACTTGTGTCGAACCTGCGCAACGACATGTACCTGATCGGCGAAGCCCTGAAGCTGATCGACAAGAAAAAGCAGCTCACCGTCTCGGAAGCCGATCTGGCAACCGTCGTGGCTTATCACAAGTCGGTTGACGATGCGACCCGCTTCATCCCGACCTGGGTGAAGATCGGCGTCGCGATCGCACTCGGCCTGGGCACCATGATCGGCTGGAAGCGCATCGTCAAAACCGTTGGCGAAAAAATCGGCAAGACCCACCTGACCTACGGCCAGGGCGCTGCCGCAGAGACCGTGGCAGCCCTGACGATTGCCACTGCTGACCACTTCGGCCTGCCTGTCTCGACAACCCATGTGCTGTCGTCAGGTGTCGCCGGCACGATGGCCGCGAGCGGTGCCGGATTGAATGCCAGCACCGTGAAAAGCATCGCGCTGGCCTGGGTGCTCACACTGCCGGCATCGATCATGCTGGCGGGTTCGCTGTTCTGGCTCTTCAGACAGATCTTCTGAAACCTACTTCAGCTCGATCTCGATAAAGCTGAATTCAAAGGCATTGGCATTGATGACATTGTGCGCAACGCCGCTCAGGCGGGTATACGACACGCCTGCCTGAAGCGCGACGTCGCGCGTGCCGCCAGGCTCCTCAAGACGCAAGATGCCAGTGGTCATCGGCACCACCACATAGTCATGGCCATGCACGTGATGCCCGGTATCGGCACCGGGCGCAAAGCGCCATTCGGTAACGATCACGCGATCGTTGTCGATCTGAACCGTCGGAATCGCTTTCATCGTTCAGACTCCCATTGCATGAAAGACACGCTTCTTGAACTCGAATGAATAGGGGTGCCAGAAGGCCATCTGCCGCTGAGCCATCATGACGCCTGCCAGTTTGTGGCGCGGCGAAATCCACCAGTGGGTGCCGGCCACGCCGCCCCACTGAAACTCGCCAAGCGAATCGGGCGGATCGATCGCCGAGGGCGCGATCGTCACCGAGCCGCCAAGACCAAAGCCCTTGCCCGGCACCGGCCCCAAGCCTGCAAAGGCAATCGACATGCCCGCCGGCAGCTGATTGCTCATCATCAGTGACAGCGTCTCGGGCTTGAGCAGCGTCGGGCCATCGGGCAATAGGCTTCGCACGAGCGCCAGCATGTCGGGCAGGGTCGAGACGAGTCCGCCGCCGCCCGACAGATTCGGTGCAGGCCGCAGATAGGCCTGCGGATAGGGCGCGTCATCGGTCCGCGTCAGTCCGGGCTCCATCGGGTTGAGCAGATTAGCGCCGGCGTAATAGGCGACGAAGCGATCGCGGACAGCCTCCGGCACCACGAAGCCGGTATCGACCATGCCCAGCGGATCGAGGATGCGCGCCTTGATGAAGGCATCGAAGGGCTCGCCGCTCACCACCTCGACCAAGCGCGCCAGGACGTCGGTCGCCACCGAATATTGCCAGGCCGTGCCCGGATGAAAACTCAGCGGCAGATCGGCGATCACATCGGTCATGGCCTCGAGGGTATTCATCGGGCTGAGGACCTTGCGGGCCTGATAGGCCTTGTAGAGCACCGTGCCCGGATCGAACAGACCGTAGCTCAGACCCGAGGTATGGGTGAGCAGATGACGAATGGTGATCGATGCCGCAGCCGGATCGGTATCGTCGATGGAGCTCGGATCCCGACGCAGCACCCGGCGATTGCCGAGCTTGGGAATGAAGCGCTCGATCGGATCGTCGAGTGCAAAACGGCCGGCCTCGAAAAGCAGCAGCACTGCGATCGAGGTCACCAGCTTGGTATTCGAAAAGGCTCTGAAAATATGATCGCTTCGCAGTGCGACCCTGCCTTCGCGATCGGCCCAACCGACCTGATTCACATCGATCAGATCGCGCCCCGACAGCACCGCCCAGGACACACCGGGCAGCACATCGAGATCGACATAGCGCTGCATCGCCGCTTTTACGCCGCTGAAATCACGCCCGCTGTTCACCACCTTCATGTCTTGCATGCCGTCTCCGTCATCAGTTTCAGGTCATCCGCCATCCGGTCATACGCAAGCCAGTGCACGAGCGGGTGCGCTATGCTCGCACGACCAACAGAGGAGCTTCAAACGTGTCTTCGATTCAGGCGGTGATCTGGGATTTCGGCGGCGTGATTTCATCGAGCCCCTTCGAGGCCTTCGCGCGCTTTGAGGTCGAACGCGGCCTGCCCAAGGATTTCCTGCGCACGGTCAATGCGACCAACCCGCACGACAATGCCTGGGCAAAACTCGAACGCAGTGAATTCAGCGCCGAAGCCTTCGATGCCGCGTTTGCCAGTGAAAGTCTCGCACTCGGTCATGAAGTGCGCGGCCGCGACGTGCTGCCCTTGCTTTCTGGGCACATCCGCCCGGAGATGGTCGAAGCACTGCGACGCATTGGCGCAAGAATGAAGACCGGCTGCATCACCAACAACTTCAAGGCGATGGGCGCAAGCCCCATGGGAAGTCTTTATAAAGACGACATCATGGGCCTCTTTCATCATGTGATCGAAAGTGCCAAGGCCGGCTTGCGCAAGCCCGACCCGCGCATCTATTTGATGATGACCGATGCGCTGCAGGTCGAGCCGTCAGCCTGCGTCTACCTCGATGACCTGGGCATCAACCTCAAGCCCGCCCGCGAACTCGGCATGCGCACGATCAAGGTCGGCGATGCGCGCCCGGCGCTCGATGAGCTTGAGCGCCATGTGGGCTTTGCGCTGATCGACTGAACGCGCGACTACTTGCGCGCGTCAAGCACCAGTTGGGTCTGGGTTACCACGGCGCACAACTTGCCGTCGGCGTTTCGGATGGAGGTCTGCCAGACCATGGTGCTGCGGCCGCGATGCAAGGCAAGACATTCCGCGGTGACGGTACTGCCAACCCGTGCCCCGGCGATGAACTTGGTGCTCGAATCGGTGGTCGTCGTGCCTTTGCCGGCGCTCAGATTGACGATCGTCCCCACGGCACCCAGCGTGTCGGCAAAGGCCATGCAGGCGCCGCCGTGCATGATGCCGCCGCCAGTGCACAGATCAGGGCGCACGGTCATCGTGGCCACCACCCGATCAGGTGCCAGTTCGGTGAGCGTCACGCCCATCAGGCCTGGAAAAAGCGGATCGAGCATCGACTGGATGTCGGTCATCGACAGCATGGGAGTCTCCTCAGTTGAATGCAGGTTGAATGTCGCGACTTCAGAAGGCCGGTTGTTATTGATGTCATCAGGCCCGTCTGCCGCCGGCAATCACCAGACTGATCCCGCCCAGGATCACCAGTGATGCCAGCAACAGGCGCGTGCTCAACTGCTCGCCGAGAAAAACCACCGCACCCAAGGCTGCAATCACCGGAACGCTGAGCTGCACGACCGCCGCATTGGTGGCCTTCAAGGCCGGCAAAGCGGTATACCAGATGGCATAGCCGAGCGCAGAAGCCAGCGCGCCCGATGATATCGCCCACCAGAATCCGGCCGAACTGATCGAGACCTGAGCCTGCATCACCAGACTGAGCGCCAGGGCCATCGGAATGGTGCGAAGGAAATTGCCGGCAGTCACACGCGTCGGATCACCCTGCCCTTTGGCTCGCAACGAATAGACGCCCCAGGAGAGCCCCGCGCACATCATCAGCAGCGACCCGGCAAGCGGTGGTGCGGACAGACCCGGCAGCAGCAGGCTGACCAGGCCCGCAATCGCCATCACGAAGCCGATGACCTGCACGCCCCGAAAACGCTCTCCTGACCACAGCCCATGCCCGATCATCGTGAGCTGAACCGAGCCGAACAGCACGAGCGCGCCCGAGGCCGCGGGCAGGCTGCCATAGGCGAACGAGAAGGTCGCGGCGTAGCCAAAGAGCGCGAGTGCAGAACGCCAGTTACCGTCGCCCACTTGTGCGCGTCGGGTGAATTGCACGATCAGCCACAACACCAGTGCGCCCGACACCATGCGGATGGTCGTAAAACTCGCTGCATCGATCGCTGGCTCCTTGAGCGCTGCGCGGCACAACAGCGAGTTGCCGGCAAAGGCGATCATGGCCAGCACGGTCAGCACAGCGGTGCGTGCAATCGACATCTCGACACTCCCTGGTTGAACCGATCCGACCGCGGCAGATCCTGCCGCGCGAGCTCAGTCAATCGGACTCACGATGATTGGCAAGCGGCCAGTGATTCTCGACGGCGACCGCCTCATCATCGCCCGGCCACGGCGGCATGGTCACACCGATCACCGACACACCCAACCCGGCATCGGATCGAAACTGGAAATGCGTGCCAATCGGAATGGTCAGGCAGACCCCTGGCTCGAGCACCACGACTTCCTCGCGATCGCCCTGCTTTCGCCACATCTCGCCCTTGCCCGCCAGCACATACCAGACCTCTTGCACGGTGCGATGCCGAACTGCCTGCGAGACCTTGCCCGCACCGAGTTCAAAATGCGCCATCCCGCCACTGGGCAGGCGCAGCAGGATGCGTACATCGGAGCCGTCAGGTGCGCCCTCACTCGGTCGGTCAGGCAATGTCATCGTCTGAAAATCGGTCATCGCCCGAGCCTCCTTGTCACCAATGGCCTGCCAATCGTCATCGCCTGCCAATCATCCTGGACCGCCCATCGCGGACTTGCCATCGCGGACTTGTCATCGCGGACTTGTCATCTCAGCCTTGTCTCGTCATCGCCAGGCGCAGCCCCAGAAAAACAAAGATCGCGCCAACACCGCGATTGAACCAGACGGCCGCACCCTGACCCGGACGGATGGCGCCCACGCGTGCCGCCGACCATGCCAGCAGCAGACACCACAGCAGGCCATTGACATTGAAGACCGCGCCCAGAAACAGAAAGGCCAGGGTCTTGTCGGTCGCACCAGGGTCGATGAACTGCGGCACAAACGCCAGAAAAAAGAGCGCTATTTTCGGGTTGAGAAGATTGGTGAGCAAGCCCTGAGCAAAAATCTTGCGCATGCTCAAGGCCGGCAGGGGCGCATGCGCCAGGTCGACAGCTGGCCGACTGCGCAGCAAGGCCACGCCCATGTAGATGAGATAGGCCGCACCGATCACCTTGATGACCGTGAACGCGGAGGCCGACGCGGCCAGCAGTGCGGACAATCCCAGCGCCGCAGCGATGATATGGACACAGCACCCGGATGCAATGCCCAGGGCAGCGACCGCGCCCGCGCGGGCGCCTTGGGTCACACTGCGGCTGATGATGTACAACGAATCGGCGCCCGGCGTGATGTTGAGCAGGAGACCCGACAACACGAAGAGCGGGAGATCATTGGTGCCGAGCATGCGAGCTCACAGTGACGCAGATCGAACACGCAGGTGCGCGTTCGCAATCGAAAAAGTATAAGCGGGCCAATGACGCAACCCTTGAAACATGACGCCGACCCGTTCTACGGATGGCGGATCGTCGCGGCCTGTTTCGTGATCGCAGCCTTTGCATGGAGCCTCGGCCTCTTCGGCTCGAGCGTCTATCTTCAGTCGCTCACCGCAAACCGGGGCTGGGCAGTCTCGCAGATCTCCTCGGCCATCACGCTGTTCTTTCTCGTGAGCGCAGCGGTGCAAAAACTCGTTGGCCGCAGCATCGATCGCTTTGGCCCTCGGCCAGTGCTCTCGATCGGATGCCTCTCGCTTGCAGCCGGAGTTGCCCTGATCGGGCAGACCGATTCGCCCTGGCAGTTGTATCCCTGCTTCGCGCTGGTCGGCATCGGTTGGTCGACCTTGTCGACGACCGGCATTTCGGCCACCGTCGCACCCTGGTTCGAGCGGCATCAGGGTCGATCGATGACCCTGGCCCTGATGGGCGCGAGCCTTGGTGCCATCGTCGGCGTGCCGATGCTGATCGCCGCCCTAGCCCGCTTCGGCCTCGAAACCGGACTGTTGCTTGCCGCGCTATCGGCGGTCGTGGTGCTGCTGCCGCTGATCGGCATGGTCCTGCGCTATCGCAGCCCTGCAACGCTGGGGCTCAATCGCGATGGCGATCTGCCGGCCGTAGGCGAACCGATCGCGCCGGCACAAAGGCCGATCGCCAATTCAAACAACCGTTCGAGATTGCTGTGGAGCACGACCGCCGGGTTTGCGCTCGCGCTCACCGTTCAGATCGGCTTCATCACCCACCATGTGAAGCTCGCGCAACCAATGCTCGGCGCTCATGGCGCAGGCCTTCTGGTGAGTGCCGCGGGCGTCGCCGCACTGATCGGCCGGATGATCCTGGTACGGATCGTCGACCGCGTCGATGTGCGACGGCTTGCCGCCGGCATCCTGCTGCTGCAGACCCTGGCGCTGATCGCCATCGCCGCCTGGCCAAGTGCCGGGGTACTGGTCGTCGCAAGCCTTGCCTACGGTTATGGCATCGGCCATGTCACCACGCTCGGACCGGTGGTCGTTCGTCGCGAGTTCGGCGCAAGTGCCTTCGGTGCCACCTATGGCACGGCCGCAACCGTCATCCAGCTCAGTTCAGCCTTCGGACCCCTTCTGCTTGGCGCGCTGCGCGACGGCTTTGGCAGCTATCGGCCGGGGCTCGCGGTCGCAGCGCTCTTCACATTGCTGGGATGTCTTGCCCTTCTGGTCGGTCGAGGCCGCGGCAATGCATCAGCTGAAAACCACTTCGCCAAATAAGCCGACCTGAACGATGTAGTCGGCCAGCTCGGCATCGATAAGGCTTGAATTGCCGGCTGCACGCGCCTCACGCAGCATCGCGGCCCAATCAGCGTCCAGCATCGTCTGCCCGTCTTGCAGGATCAGGGCGACGCCTCTTGCGATTACCGCAGCATCAACCACCTGCCAGTCGAGTTCGCCATCGTGGTCCGTGACTTCGACGCGCCGATATCCGGCATCGGAAAGCTCATGGCGACGCGCGCTCGCCCAATGGTCAATACCGCCGTCCACCGCGGTGGTGAGGATGTCGGTGAAGAATGCGTCGTCGGTCATTGCAGACTGCCTTGTCTTAGGGGAAACATGGATCGCGATTTTACGGCTGCGCTGACATCAATGGCGTGCGCTTTTGCTGGCGTGAGCTTCTGGAAAGCGAATCACCATGAGGCTCTGCGGCTTGATGCTGCAGCATGAAGTCGGCGATTATCGTGGGCTTGCAGGCAAGTCTGCGAGTATTTCGCTCATCAGATAACCAGACAATCAGGGACAAGCATGGGACAGGTCGAAGGCAAAGTGGCATTCATCACCGGGGGTGCCTCGGGCATCGGCGCCGCCTGTGCAAGGCTGCTGGCAAGCGAAGGCGCGCGCGTCGTCATCACCGACCTGGACGATGCCGCCGGCAAGACGCTGGCCGCTGACATCGTCGCACAGGGCGGCATTGCCAGCTTCGTTCGCCAGGACGTGACCGATGAAGCCGCCTGGCCCGAGATCATTGCCGGCATCGAGCGCCTGCATGGCCGACTCGATATCGCAGTCGCCAACGCCGGCATCGCGGTCTTCGGACCGGCGCTCACCATGTCGCTGGCCGAGTTTCGCCGCCAGAACGCGGTCAACATCGACGGCGTCTTTCTCACCGTCAAGCACGCGGTTCCTGCCATGCGCCGCAGCGGCGGCGGTGGCTCGGTGATCGTGATGTCGTCGGTCGCCGGGCTTCGCGGTGCGGCCAACCTTGCGGGCTACAGTGCCAGCAAAGGGGCGGTGCGCCTGTTTGCCAAATCAATGGCGATGGAGTGCGCGGCGGCAGGCGATCGCATCCGGGTCAACTCGGTCCACCCCGGGATCATCGTCACGCCGATCTGGACCAAGGCGGCAACACCCGCCGGCGGCGGACAGGCTGGCGCGCTCGATCCCTTCGCGATGGCAAAAGTCGGTGTGCCGCTCGGCGTGCCGGCGCAGGCCGAGGAAATCGCCAACGGTGTGCTGTTCCTGGCCAGTGACGCCTCGCGCCACATGACCGGTGCCGAACTTGTCATCGATGGCGGCATGACCGCCGGATCAGTGCGTCGGGCCGACTGACTCACGATCGGCAGACACTCTCAGGAGGGTCTTGCCGACGCCCTGACCGCTCAAGGCATAGTCGAGCGCCTGCCGATAGTCCTCGAACGCAAACTCGCGACCGACCGGTGGCAACAGGCGCCCCTCGCCCACCCACTGCAGCAACTCGGCAAGCTCGGCGGCCGCCTTGTCGGCCTCGAGCAGCAGGAACTGGCGCACGTCCACCCCCACCAGTGCTGCGCCCTTGAGCAGTGACAGATTGGCGGGCAGTGCCGGAATCGCGCCTCCCACGAAGCCCACCACCAGATGCCGGCCGCCCCAGTTGATCGAGCGAAAGGCCAGCTCAAAGAGCGGCCCGCAGACCGGATCGAACACCACATCAGGGCCTTTGCCCTTGCACAGCGCCTTCAGGCGATCCCGCCAGCCATTGCTTGCGGTATCCATCACCTCGTGGGCGCCGGCGGCCTGCGCGAAGTCGCGCTTGGCCTGGGTCGAACCGGTGGCAATCACGCGCGCACCCATCAGACGGCCGATCTGTACCGCGGCGGCCCCCACGCCACCGGCAGCCCCCAGCACCAGCAGTGTCTCGCCGGACTTCAGCGCTGCACGATCGCGCAGACCATGCAGCGCGGTGAGGTAATTGACCCGAAACCCCGCGGCCTGCGCCTCGCTCATCGACGCAGGAATCGTCTTTACATCAGCGGCCTGTGCCCTGACAAATTGCGCAAAGCCACCGCTCACCCGAGCCATGACCCGATCGCCGATGGCCAGGCCTTCGACCTGAGCGCCCACCGCCGCGATGCGCCCACCGACCTCCTGGCCCGGCGTATGCGGCAGGGCCGGCTTGACCTGATAGCGCCCGAGCGAGACCAGCGAATCGACATAGCCGACACCGCAGGCGACGACCTGGATGAGCACCTCCTGCGGGCTCGGCGCGGGCATCGCAACCTCCCGGATCGCGTAATCGGCAATCGAGTCGAGACGACTGGCTTCAATGAGTTTCATGGTGATCTGCCGTTTTGTGAGGATTGCGGAAAAGGTGATCAGGAGGGTGGCCCGCAGTGTGGCGCAAAGTGTCGGGTCATCAGACGTCGACTACACTCGAGCCAGTCGGAGACACCCCATCATGCCGAAAACAGAACCGTTGATCAGCGGCAAGATCCTGATCGAAAAGCAGGGCCCGGTCACCACGATCATCATCAATCGCCCGCAGGCACGCAACGCGCTCGATCGCGAAGCGAGTCAGGCGCTGGCCGCGGCGATTGCGGCCTTCGAATCGGATGAGACCAGTGCGGTCGCGGTCCTCACCGGCGCGGGCGGTCATTTCTGCGCCGGCGCAGACCTCAAGGAACTGGCCTCGGGCGTCGACTACATCCCCTGGGCCGGCAGTGCCCAGGGCCCGCTTCATCGCCCCTGCCGCAAACCGGTGATTGCTGCGGTCGCAGGCCATGCCTGCGCCGGTGGGCTGGGCGTCGCGCTGTGGTGCGATCTGCGGATTGCCGAGCGCAGCGCCTCGTTTGCGGTCCTGTCACGCCGTTGGGGCGTGCCGATGAGCGATGGCACCACCGTGCGGCTGCCCCGGCTGATCGGCATGAGCCGGGCGATGGATATGCTGCTGACCGCCCGCAGCATCGGTGGCGACGAAGCCGAGCGGATCGGACTGGCCAACCGCGTGGTCGATGATGGCTGTGCACTCGTGCAAGCGCAGACGCTGGCGCTGCAGATGGCGCAGTTTCCACAGATCGCGATGCGTTCCGATCGCGCCTCCGCCATCGAGCAGGCCGATCTGTCCCATGACCAGGCGATCGCCCGAGAGCTCGAACTCGCCACCGAAGCCAGACTGAAAGAGGCCCAGGCCGGCGCCAGTCGATTCGCGCAGGGCGACGGTCGCCACGGTTCGATGCCGGCATCGGCAGCCAAGGATCAACCATGATGCGCGCCGTGGTCTGCCGCGAATGCGGCAACGATGCGGCGGTACAGATCGAGAACCTGCCGGAACCTGCGGTCGACGAGCATGGCGTGCGCATTGCCATCGCATCGACCGGCGTGAGCTTTGCCAATCTGCTGGTGCTGGCCGGCAAGCATCAGAACACGCCCCCAGT
>CAIKZV010000524.1 GCA_903831925.1 uncultured Burkholderiales bacterium | reverse complement strand
CGGCTGTCATCAGCTCATCCTGCAGATCAACCACCAACCTTGTCGGTACCGTGGTAAGTCCTGTGGCTGCTTGATCGAGTCCCATTGCACCTGCTTCTTCACATTAGGTCAGCATGGCGTGCGTGCTAACATCAATCGGTTCGCTTGCCCGCCCGATGGCATCGGATGTGTCATTCTCAGACACCATTGCGTCTGGGCAACCCCTGAAAAGCACCGGTGCATCCCACCAATTCCGCGATCAGTTCCGCCGCGCGAACCGCCGGTTCGGAAACCTGCGGCGAACCCATTCGTCTGCTGGTCGTCGAGGACTCTGAACTGGACTACGAGTTGCTTCTGCGCTCATTGCGCAGGCAGCAATTCGATCCGAATGCGATCCGTGTTGAAGATGCTGGCGGATTGCAGGCGGCGCTCGCCGACGGCCCCTGGGACGCGGTGATCTCAGACCACCATCTTCCCCGTTTCTCGAGCACCGAAGCCCTGCGCATCATCCGTTCGGAAGGCGCAAACCTGCCGTTCATCATCGTGTCGGGCAACATCGGTGAAGACGCAGCGGTTGCAGCGATTCAGGCAGGTGCCGACGACTATCTGATCAAGGGTCGGCTGGCCCGCCTCGGGCCGGCGCTGCGCAGCGCCATGTCAGCCGGCGCGGCGCGGCGCGAGCGCACCGCTGCCCAGGAGGCGCTTGCTGCCTCCGAGCAACGATTGCGCGCGCTGACCGACCATCTTCAACAGGCGGTCGAAGCTGAGCGCGCCGAGATTGCGCGGGAAGTGCACGATGACGTGGGAGGCATGCTGACCGCGCTGCGCTTCGACCTGAGCTGGATCGAGCGCCATGGCGAAGACGCCATCCGTGGCCGCGCGCATCAGGGGCTCGAGACGCTGAACCAGGCGGTCGAGGCAGTCCATCGAATCATGCGCAATCTGCGCCCGCCGGCACTGGAAGCCGGCATCGTTGCCGCGCTGGAGTTTCTGGTCTCGCAGTTTGAAAGCCGGACCGGCATCGATACCCATCTTGATTGCAATCGCGAAAGCATCGATGTGTCAGAGCAGATTGCGATCACGGTTTACCGCGTCGCCCAGGAGTCACTCACCAATATCGGCAAGCACTCGCAGGCGGCCCATGCCAGACTCGATCTGGTGGTGCAGGACGATATGCTGTCGCTCGAAATCTCGGACGATGGCGTCGGCATCCGAACTGAAGATCTCGACAAGCCGGGATCATTTGGCCTCAGAGGCCTGACCGAACGCGCCCGACAGGCCAATGGCTGGCTCGAGATCGCCGCAGGCAAACGCAGAGGCGCCATCATGCTCATGATTCCCCTGACCCCCCAGGCCGCAGCACGCCTTGAAGCGGAGCCCGACGCATGATCCGTGTTGTGCTCGTCGATGACCACGCCCTGATCAGGCGTGGTTTGCGCGATTCGCTGACCGAGGCCGGCGACATCAGGATCGTTGGTGAGGCCGGCGACTACGGCGAACTGCGCCAGCTGCTTCACGACACCGAGTTCGATGTGCTGCTCCTCGATATCAATTTGCCGGGACGCAGCGGACTCGATGTGCTGCATTCGCTGGCCGACCATCCGACCCGCATCCGGGTGCTGGTGCTCACGATGTATCCCGAAGATCAGTATGCGATCCGCGCGCTCAAGGCAGGCGCCATGGGCTATCTCAACAAATCGGCCGACCCGACGCAGATTCTGGCGGCTGTGCGAACCATCCATGCCGGTCGGAAATACATCACCCCCGCGATTGCCGAAGCACTGGCAGAACGGCTGTCGATCGACGACAGCGAAAAGCCCCACGAGCGATTGTCCGATCGTGAGTTTCAGACCCTGCTCAGACTCTCGACCGGGCAGCGCCTGTCGGATATCGCCGTCGAGCTGAACCTCTCACCCAAGACCGTCTCGGTCTATCGGGCGAGGGTGCTTGAAAAACTGTCGCTGCAGTCGAATGCCGATCTGACCGCTTATTGCCTGCGAAACGGACTCATCGACTGACGCTCGACACGGGTCGGCTCCGACGCTCAGACGATGGCGACGCAGTTCTTGCCGGCGTTCTTGGCCTGATACATCGCCTCATCGGCGCGCAGCAAGGACGATTCGAGCGAGTCGTCGGGCCTGACCATCGTGGCGCCCGCAGAAAACGTGATGAAAACCTTCTTGGCGTCGTACAGGTAGACATCGCGGGTCAGCTCTCGCTGAACTTTCATGAGGAGCTCACGAGCTTCCTCGACACCCAGACCAGGCAGCAAAAGGACAAATTCTTCGCCGCCATAGCGGGCGACGGTATCGCATGGGCGAACCTTGGACTGGAGCAGGCGGGCAAGGTGCTGCAAAGCGCCGTCGCCGGCATGATGCCCGAGCACATCGTTGACCCGCTTGAAATCGTCGATATCGAGAAGACCCACCGTCAGCAGGCGGGACTCATCGCGAACCGGCACGATTTCGCGCAAGTAGGCTTGTTCGAGTCCGGCGCGGTTGGCCGAACGGGTCAGGTGATCGATCAGCAGTCGTTCACTGGCCTGGGCCAGCTCCTGCTCGAGTCGAACAACCTGAGACTCGAGCGATTGCGCACGCTCGGAGCTGCTTTGCAGGCCGCGCTGGGCATCGCCCACCGACTCCTGCATCGAATGCGCGTCGGCCACGAGGCTGCGCACGCGCTCGGCGATGCCTTCGAGCGAATCGGCCTGCGAAATGGCTTCCATGTGGCCCGACAAGGTGGCGCCGAAGTCGCCGGAACGCTCGCCCAACTGAGACATCTGCTCGACCAGATTGGGCAGCAGATCGCGCAGTGCCGACAGCGAGTCGCGCCGGGTCAGAGAGATATCGTGCTGGGCTTCGAGCGCCTGCTCGATCAGCGCGCGAGCTGCTGCAAGCGAGCGCCGATCGGAGCCATCGCTGACCGCATCGCGCACTGCCCTCACCTGCGAGGCAATCCAGCTGTCGGGCTCGGACATTGCCTCGAAACTGCTGCACAACGCGCCCACGATCTCGACCAGTTCGGCATTGACCTTGCGCAACTGGCTGTTCGATCGGCGGGTGTCGACCGGCAGGTCGCTCGAAACGCTGGTGCGAAGCTTTTCGGCCTCGACGGACTGAGCCTGCGTGACCGGTGCCTGAGCAGCGGTTGCAGGCTGCACCGACCCGGCTGCAAGCGCTTGCTGCGGACCGAGCCGTTCGAGACGAGAAAGAATCGCCTGCGCCTCGGCCCAGCGCTGGGTGTCGACGAAATTGACGAGCGCCGTGATGGCGTCGGCCGGGGCATAGCGGCTCAGGAGCCCGACCGCACTCGATGCAATCTGCTCAAGGTCGCCGTCAATCGGTGGACCGCCGACACGGATCCAGGCCTGGCGGTAATTGCTGGGTGTCAGCTCGACGCCGCGCTCAGTCAGCAGACGAATCGCAGCGCGAGCAGCATCGACCGACGACAGGGGTTTGCCTGCCGCGGTCTCCGACGGCGTCGTCGGCTTTCGAACCGGATCTGCGGTTTTCATGCTGTCAGCGCGGGAAGACTTCGACGCGCAGTATCTTCCGCAGCAACCAGCAGGGCCTGTTCGAGCGGCAGTGCCTTGGCATAAAGCCAGCCCTGATGCAGATCGCATCCCAGCGCCATCAGCGTCTGGCGTTGCTCTTCGGTCTCGACGCCTTCGGCGACCACCGAGAGCTGAAGATTGGCAGCAAGCGCGACGATGGCGCTGGCAACCGCGCGACTGCGCTCGGAGGTGTGGACATCCTGAACGAACGACCGGTCAATTTTGAGCGTCGTCAGCGGCAGGCGCGTGAGATAGGCCAGCGAAGAATGACCCGTGCCGAAATCATCGACTGCCAAACCCACCCCGAGCGCACGGATCGCCCTGAGGGCTTCCACTGCCCGTTCTGCATCTTTCATCATCGACGACTCGGTGAGCTCGACATCGAGGCTGGCCGCATCGACACCATGACGCTTCAAGGCGTTGGCAATGACCACGGGCAGCGTGCCGGTGTGCAGCTGCTTGGACGACAGATTGACCGCAATCGAGCAATCATCGCGACCAAGACGCTTGAGCGCGGCGAGCGCCTTGCAGGTCTCGTCGATCGCCCATTCACCGAGCGGAATGATGAGATTGGTCTCTTCGGCCAGCGCGATGAACTTGCCCGCGGGCTGCATCTTGCCGTTGCGCTCCCAGCGCATCAGCGCCTCATAGCCCACCAGCTGACGGTCCCAGGCCGAGTACTGCGGCTGGAAATGCATCGACATTTCGCCCCGCTCAAGCGCCTTGCGCAAGCCGCTGTCCATGTCGAGGCGATCGGCCTCGCCTTCGGACATCGAGGCGTCGAAAAGGATCGCCGTGTCTCCGCCATCGGAAGTCGCCACACGCCTTGCGTGATCGGCATGGGTGATCCAGGCGGTCGGATCGAGAAGCGGCTCGCCGCTGACATGGACGCCGACCGAGGCGCGAAGAAAACACTCGCGACCACCGACCAGGAAGGGCTCATCAAAGGAGTCGACCACGGCACGCGCAAACCGAAGCGCGGCATCGCTGTCTTTGAGCCGATCGATCAGCAGACCGAGAGAATTCGCCCCGTGGTAGGTGATCGCCTCGACACAGGTGCCAGCGGCGATATCGTCTTTCAGTGCCCGAGCCTCGTTCGCCAGTCGGCGCAGGCGATGGGTCACCTCGATGAACAGACGATCGGTGGCCGTGGCGCCGAGCGCCTCGAGCACGAGCTGGAAGCGATCGATTTCGATGCTGGCAAAACCGCGCAAACCGGCGCTCGATGACGGCTTGCTTTTCAGGTGATTGAGCAACCAGGCCCGATTGGGCAGGCCGGTCAGCGAATCGAAGTGGGTGATCTGGTAGATGTGCGGATCACTGCCGCCGGCAGGCGTCACATCGTGGAGCATGCCGCACACCTTGATCGGCCCGCCTGCGCCGGCATGGATTTCCTGGACGTCGATTCGCATCCGGCGCAGGTTGCCCGGTCCGGTAATGACTTCGACTTCCTGTCTGACGGTCGGACCGCCTGACATCAGCCTGGCCAGCG
>CAIKZV010000523.1 GCA_903831925.1 uncultured Burkholderiales bacterium | reverse complement strand
CGTGTGGGCCGGCAAGCAGAGCGTCAAAGAAGCTCTGGATACCGCGGTGCGTCGCGGTAACGAGCAGCTTGAGCGCTTCGAGAAAGCCAACCGCTCCTGATCCTGCAAACGATTGGCCATCGAAAAGCGCGTCCGATTCGGCAACCGCTGGTTGCCGTGGTTGCTGGTCGCGCCGCAGATGGTCGTCGTGACGATTTTCTTTTTCTGGCCAGCGGGCAGTGCGCTCTATCAGAGCGTGCTGCTCGAAGATGCCTTCGGCGGATCGACCCAGTTCGTCGGTCTCGAAAACTTTGATCGGCTCTTCTCTGACGGCAGCTATCTGCTGTCTTTTCGGACCACGGCGGTCTTCTCGCTGCTGGTGGCGTCCTGCGGGATCTGCATTGCCCTGCTGCTGGCGGTCATGGCCAACCGGGTGATCCGTGGCGCCACGCTCTACACCACGCTGCTGGTCTGGCCTTATGCGGTGGCGCCTGCCATCGCAGGGGTGCTCTGGCTGTTCATGTTCGCGCCGTCGGTGGGCATCGTCAGCCACGCGCTGCGCAGCCTCGGCATCGAATGGAACCATCTGCTCAATGGCAACCAGGCGATGGCGCTGATCATCATGGCGGCGGTCTGGAAGCAGATTTCCTACAATTTTCTGTTCTTTCTGGCTGGCCTGCAGTCGATACCGAAAAGCCTCATCGAAGCCGCTGCGATCGATGGTGCCCGTCCGTGGCATCGTTTCTGGACCATCGTGTTTCCGCTGCTGTCGCCGACCACCTTCTTCTTGCTGGTCATCAATATCGTCTACGCCTTCTTCGATACCTTTGCGATCGTCGATGCTGCCACGCAGGGCGGCCCGGGCAAGGACACCGCGATTCTTGTCTACAAGGCTTACTACGATGGCTTCAAGGCGATGGACCTCGGCGGATCGGCTGCGCAGTCGGTGATTCTGATGGCGATCGTGATCGCGCTCACCGTCGTGCAGTTCCGTTACGTCGAACGGCGCGTGCAGTACTGACATGGTCGAGCGCCGCCCGGTCATGACCCTTGTGGCGCATCTGGTGCTGATCTTTGGCGTCCTGCTGGTGTCCTTCCCTCTCTACGTCACCCTGGTCGCCTCGACGCAGACCTCGGAGCAGATCGTGCAGCAGGCGCCGATGTCGTTGTGGCCGGGCTCGAATCTGATCGATACCTACCGCGCAGCGCTCTTTGGCGGACAGACCGCATCCGGCAGTCGCATTGCTCCGGTTGCACCGATGCTCAAGGTCAGTTTCATCTGCGCCATGGTGATTGCGCTCGGCAAAATCTCGATCTCGATGCTGTCGGCCTTTGCCTTCGTCTATTTTCGGTTTCCTGGCCGAACGCTGTGCTTCTGGATGGTGTTCATCACGCTGATGCTGCCGGTCGAAGTGCGTATCGGGCCGACCTATCAGGTGGTTGCCGGTCTGGGGCTGCTTAACACCTATGCCGGGCTGACTGTGCCGCTGATCGCATCGGCTACCGCAACCTTCCTCTTTAGGCAGTTCTTTCTGACCGTCCCCGACGAACTGACCGAGGCATCGCGCATCGATGGTGCCGGTCCGATTCGCTTCTTCATTGATGTGCTGCTGCCCCTTTCGGCGACCAGCATCGCCGCGCTCTTCGTGATCCAGTTCATCTACGGCTGGAATCAGTATCTCTGGCCGCTGCTCTTTACAACCGATGAGTCGAAATATCCGATCGTCATGGGCATCCGGCGCATGCTGGCAGGCGGTGACGCCGGCAATGAATGGAATGTGGTGATGGCGACTGCGATACTCGCAATGCTGCCGCCGGCGCTGGTCGTTCTGCTGATGCAGAAGTGGTTCGTCAAGGGCCTGGTTGACGCCGAGAAGTGATGAAGCTGGGGGATTGAATGGCGTCGTTGTCGATTCGGGATGTGGTGAAGGAATACCGGGCAGGCTTGCGCGTGAATCGTGTGATTCATGGCGTGAGCGCCGAGGTCGCCGATGGCGAGTTCATTGTGATCGTGGGGCCCTCCGGCTGTGGCAAAAGCACCCTCTTGCGGATGGTTGCAGGACTGGAGGAAATTACTGGCGGCCAGATTGCCATCGGGCAGCGGGTCGTCAATGACATCGAACCCGCAGAGCGCGACATTGCGATGGTGTTTCAGAACTACGCGCTCTACCCGCACATGAGTGTGTTCGACAACATGGCTTACGGCTTGAAGATCGCTCGCGTGCCGCGCGACGAGATCGCGCTCAGGGTGCGCCGGGCGGCCGCGATTCTCGAGATCGAAGCCTTCCTCGATCGCAAGCCCGGGCAACTGTCGGGCGGGCAGCGTCAGCGCGTGGCGATGGGCCGTGCCATCGTGCGCCAACCGCAGGTATTCCTGTTCGATGAGCCGCTCTCGAACCTCGATGCACGTCTGCGGGCACAGACCCGCATCGAGATCCGCAAGCTGCATGCCGAGCTCGGCGTGACCTCGCTGTTCGTGACCCATGATCAGGTCGAGGCCATGACGCTCGCCCAGCGGGTCATTGTCATGAATGCCGGCCTGATCGAGCAGATCGGTACGCCCGAGGCCATCTATCAGGCACCTGAGTCCACGTTTGTTGCTGGCTTTATCGGTGCGCCTCCGATGAACCTCATGCCGGTTCGCGTCGAGGGGCAACGCCTTGTCCGCGATGGCTGCGAGCTGCCCTTGTCGGGCAATTCGCCGCGTGAGGGCGACATGATCATAGGCGTGCGCCCGGAGCATGCACGGCTCGACGATCAGGGCTGGCCGATGAAGGTGGAGCTCGTCGAGTTGCTCGGCGCCGAGCGGCTCATCCATGGCCGACTGGCCGATGCGCCCTTCATTGTTCGGACCGATGCACGCCTTGCCGCTCCGAATCCTGGGCAAATCGTCGGTCTGCAGATTGCCCCCGAAAGTCTGCATTGGTTCGATCCGACGACACAGAAAAGACTGCCGACATGACCCCATCTCCTGCTGCTGACCAATCAACTGATGTCCGACTTCCCGGGCCGCTCGATGCATCGCTGTTGCCGCCTGGTGTGCGGTCACGCTTTATCGAGAACATCAACGGACTGCGCATGCATGTGCTCGAGGCCGGCTTCGAGTCGCCCGGGCGACCTTGTTTGCTGCTGCTGCACGGTTTCCCCGAACTGGCCTACAGCTGGCGAAAGCTGATGCCGGCATTGGCCGATGCCGGCTATCACGTGGTGGCGCCGGATCAGCGCGGCTACGGACGGACCACAGGCTGGGATGGTCGTTATGAGGCCGACCTCGATTCATTCCGAATGCTGAATCTTGCGCGCGATGCCATTGGCCTGATTCATGCCTTGGGCTATCGAAGCGTCAGTGCGGTCATCGGGCACGATTTCGGATCGCCGGTCGCGGCCTGGTGTGCGCTGGTGCGTCCCGATGTGTTCAGGTCGGTGGTGCTGATGAGTGCGCCTTTCGGCGGCCCGCCAGCACTGCCCTTCGATACTGCCAATCGGGCACCAGCCAAGCGCAACCCGGCGTCCGATCTGCCGACTGCGCTGGCCGCACTGCCGCAGGCGCGAAAGCATTACCAGTGGTACTACTCAACGCCCCAAGCCAACCGCGACATGCTGGATGCGCCGCAGGGGCTGCAGGCATTCCTGCGGGCCTACTACCACATGAAGAGTGCCGATTGGCCTGAAAACCGGCCGTATGAGCTGCCCGACTGGTCGGCCGCGTCGATGGCGCAGCTGCCTTTGTATTACATGATGAACCTCGGCAGCGATATGCCTGCGACGGTTGCGCCTTACATGCCGGGCGCGGCACAGGTCGCTGCATGCCGATGGCTTCCCGACCATGAGCTTGCGGTGTACGTTGCTGAGTATCAGCGCGTCGGATTTCAGGGCGGGCTGCAGTGGTACCGCTGCTCAACCGGTGGTCGTTATGTCGCGGAGCATCAGCTCTACGCCGGCCGAACGATCGATGTGCCTTGCGCCTACATTGCCGGTGCGAGCGACTGGGGAACCTATCAAAAGCCAGGCGAGCTCAAGGCAATGATCGCTTCGGGATGCACGCGAATGCTTGGCGTGCATCTGGTTGAGGGTGCCGGGCACTGGATCCAGCAGGAACAAGCGTCAGCGACGATGGCGCTTATCGACGCTTTCCTGCGCGAGATTGCCTAGCACTCTCTAAGTGACTTAGGCAATGGTGCTGCGGCGTCGCCACACTCAGGTGGCGCAGTGACGCGCTTTCAGTTGCCAGATCGAGCCTTGAGACTGAGAACTTTCTCGACCAGCTCGTCAATGACCTCGCCCTGGCTCGCGAGTGAGCCGCTTGCCTTCAGCTTTGCCAGGCCATCTCGCGTGGTGGCTTTCACCAGCACATTGATATAGACCTTGCGGGGCGGGCGTCCGCGCCGAGTCGGTGCCGCGATTGCCTTGGTTGAATTGCTTTTTGCAGCAGGGAGACGTGTTGCCATCGATTTCTTTCCGGATAATTTCCGGCAGGTTAGCACCGCCATCATTCGATGGCTAACCTGCGGATTGAATAACGACGCTGCGCCAAGCCTGATTGTTTCGAATTTCAAAAAAATTTCTCTTTTTGGAATTGACGTGATTTCCGTCACAAGTCCCTGATACCATGCCGACCCGGCGGCTCGGTAATGGATCGAGCTTGTGAAGAAAATTTTTTTACGGAGAAATTCATGGTCAGCAATATCCTCGAGCTGTTTTCCGGTGGTCCCAGCCAGAGTATGGTTGGTGCAGTCAGCAAGATGCTTGGTGAGAGCGAAGGCGGCGTTCAGTCGGCTGTCGGTTCACTGATTCCCACGTTGCTGGGAGGCATGATGCAAAAGTCGTCCACCACCCAGGGTGCGAGCGATCTTTTCAAGATGGTCACGGGTGCAAACGTCGATCCCGGAATGCTGTCGAATATCGCCGGTATCCTCGGCGGCGGTGCGCCGACCGACAAATTGCTCTCGACCGGGGCCAGTCTGGTCTCAGGTCTGTTCGGTGGCGACAAGGTCTCCGGACTGGCCAGCGCCTTGTCGTCGGTCGCCGGAATCAAGGCCGGCTCGGCAAGCTCGCTGATCAGCATTGCAGCGCCGTTTCTGTTCGGCATGATCAAGAAGCTTGTCTCCGAGCGTGGCCTCGATTCGACTGGCCTGGCGAACCTTCTTCTTGGGCAGAAAGCCACTCTCGCCAAAGCGAATGTTGATCCTCGTCTGACCAACGCCCTCGGTTTCAGCAGCTTCTCGAATATGCTGGATCGGGTTCCTGCATCGCTGGCTGCGGTGGCTGCGCCTGCAGTGGCCAAGGTTGTTCCGGTGGCAGAACCGTCTTCGGGCCTCATGAAATGGCTGCCTTGGCTGGCTGCGCTGATTGGTGCTTTCCTGCTGTGGCAATGGCTGTCGCCTAAGGCTCCCCCGCCTGCGCCGGCAGCACCTCCGGTGGCGGTCGCTCCGGCGCCTGCTGCAAAGCAGGCCCTGCCGGCATCGGTCTACTTCGAAACCGACAAGTTCGACATCGGTGCCGAGGGCTCCAAGACCATTGCCGACGCCGTGGCGCTGGTGACGAAGGAAGGCAAGTACGCTGTGACCGGCTACACCGACAAGACCGGCGATCCGGCG
>CAIKZV010000522.1 GCA_903831925.1 uncultured Burkholderiales bacterium | reverse complement strand
CCCTCGATCTGACCCGCACGCATGCGGAGCTGGGCGGTGACCTGACCGGCCTGGTCGTACATCACCGAGGCGCCATCCGGCAGGCCGGCGACAAAGTTCTGCTCGGCCAAACATCGACCGTTTTGCCAGGTGCGGGTCAATCCTTCCTGGCGGCCCAGTCGATAAGAAGCCTCTTGCACCAGCGCGCCGTTGTCGTCGTGCAACCGCAGCAAGCCGTCGAGCTGACCGTCGACATAAGTCGCAGACATCAGTGGCTGACCCTTCGGACCAAAGCGCCGCATCTCCCCATGCAACACGTCGCCACGCATCGCCATGCTGGCCAGCAAGCGGCCTTGCGCATCCCGCTCCTCGACCACAGTCGAGGCGATGGACGCGGTCGAGGCGGTGGACTGGTTGACGGTCGCGGTAGCGGTCGGGTTCGCGTTCGCGGTCGCACCAACGGGCACGGCCGGCTGCGGCTGCGGTTGGGCTTGGGCGACAGAGGCTGGAGTCATCGCCATCGGCTCAATTGATCTTCACCAGACCGCCCTTGACCGTGAGCATGCCGCCCCCGTCAACCGTCTGCGTCGCCGAGGCCTTGCTGTTGATCATCAAGCCCTTGTTGTCCAAGGTCGTGCCGGCCTCGTTGGTCAATCCGGTGCCGGCCTTGTTGGTCAGCGCGGTACCGGCTTTGTTGGTCAATGCAGTGCCCGCCTGGTTCGTCAGCGCGGTGCCGGCCTTGTTGGTCAGCGCGGTACCGGCCTCGTTGTCGACCGTCGTGCCGGCCTTCACCGCAACATCCTTGGCAGACTTGAAGCTGATGCTGCCGGTGACATCAAACAACAAGTCGCCGGTGACCTTCAAGGTGTATTTTCCGGTCACCTCATGGGTGAAGTCAGCCTCGTTGGTGTGGGTCTCGTTGCCCGTGACAGTGAGTGCACGAACGCCCTTGACACTGTGCGTCTCCTTGCCGGTCTTGACTTCAATCGTGCGGTCGCCTTTTTCGATGGTGTGGGTTTCGGCGCCTGCGATCAGCGTGGTGCTGAGATCGTTCTCGATCTCGATCTTCATGTCCTTCTGGGCGTGGAGGTAAAACTCCTCCGAGTCCTTCTTGTCCTCGAGCCGTATTTCGTTGCCCGCCGTGCCTTTCTTGGACGACTTGGTGCGGATCACGCTCTGGGTCTGGTTGGCGGGCAGCGTGACCGGCGTGGCATGGGTGCCGTTGTAGACGCAACCGGTGACGAGCGGCTGGTCCGGGTCACCGTCAATGCAGCTGATCACCACCTCCTGACCGACACGCGGCAGGAACAGGCTGCCAAATCCTGCGCCAGCCACCGCCTGCGACACCCGCACCCAACAAGAGCAGGTGTCGTCCTTCTTGCCCAAACGGTCCCAATGGAATTGAACCTTGATGCGGCCATGCTTGTCGGACCAGATTTCTTCGCCGCTGGGTCCAACCACCACCGCCGTCTGACTGCCAGCCACTCTCGGCCTCGGTGCCACCCTGGGCGCACGGAACGGTACCGTGGCCGCAAAAGCCTCGAAGTGATTGAGATAGACGCCACCACGCGCGGTGTGGTGGACCCGGCGCAGCACGTGGCTGGCATTGAGTGCGGCCAAGAAATGCCCTGACAGCGTGAACTTGGTGCCAGCAGCAAAGCCGTAAACATAGCCGTCCCCGCGCAACACCTTGCTGTCGATCTGGCTGGCCTCTAGTCGGAGCTTGGCCAGCGCCGTGCCCTTGGCGGCAGTCGCGTACTTGCCGGGCCAGTCGTAGACCTCGCCATTGCCGGCGCTGCCAGCCGAGGTGCCGAGCAGCGCGGTGGCCGGGTTCAGCGGGTCGTAGTCGTCGACCACATGGGTCTTGGTCACGTCGCCCTGCCCGTCCGGACGAATCGCCAGCAACTTCTCCGACGGGCTGGGCACAAACAGCAGACCGCCGCCGAACGCCGGCGAAGGCGTTATCTCACCGTTCAGACATTCAACCCGCCAGAGTTCCGTGCCATCCGTAGCCGCGTAGGCGATGACGCCCGGGACCGCCAGCACGATGACCTGCCCTTTGCCGGCGGCTTCGATAACCATGGGCGTCGCCCAAGAGGCTCCCACTTTGCGCGGGCACTGCCATACGGTCTGGCCGGTGCGCCCATCCAGCGCGTAGAGCTTCGACTTGTTGTCTTCCGGGTCTCCCTGATCGAGCTGCACGATCAACCGCTCCCGCCAGGTGGCCAAAGAGGTTGCGTGGCCATAAGGATTCTTCAGCGCGCCAAAGTTCCTGGCCCAAACCCGTTGCCCTTCGAGGGTGAACGCCGCGCAGTCGCCGT
>CAIKZV010000521.1 GCA_903831925.1 uncultured Burkholderiales bacterium | reverse complement strand
CCTGGGAAGGCGCTATGGCGGGCTCGCGCTCGGTGTGCTGATCGTCTCGACTGCGGCGCTGCTGATTCGTTCTGCGATGGGGGCCGGTGCCGGGCCGCTGGCGGTGGCAGCCGGGCGACTCACGCTGGCTGCGCTGGTGGTCGTGCCGCTGGCGCTGCGGCGTCGCGGCCCCGAACTCGCCCGGTTGCGCCGCCCCGACTGGACGATCGCTGCGATCGCCGGCGTGTTTCTGGCGGCGCATTTCGCCACCTGGGTCAGCTCGCTCGCCTACACCTCGGTGGCCAGCAGTGTTGCCCTGGTCACCACCAACCCGGTGTGGGTCGGACTGGCCTCGTGGTGGCTGCTGCGCGAGCCCCCCTCCCGGCGCACGCTCGGCGGCATCGTGCTGGCGGCGGCCGGCAGCGCACTGGTCATTGCCTCCGATCTGTTGGCAACCCCCTCTGCCGACGGCAGCGGGCCGAGCGCGCCGCTGCTGGGCAATCTGCTCGCGCTGGCCGGTGCGATCGCGGTGTCGGGCTATTTCCTGGTCGGGCGGCGTCTGAACCGCAGCGTCTCGCTGCTGGCGTATGTGGCCATTGTTTATGGTGCTTCGGCGATTGCCATGAACCTGATCGCCACGATTGTCGGTCAGGGACTGCCCACGATTCCGACCGCCGCCTGGTTGCCGATCGCGGCATTGGCCATCGGTCCGCAACTGGCTGGGCATACCCTGATCAATGCCTCACTGCGGCAACTGTCGGCGACCTTCGTTGCGCTGGCGATTCTGGGCGAGCCGATCGGCTCGGCGCTGCTCGCCTGGCTGCTGCTTGGCGAGACCATCGCACCCCTGCAGGGGGCGGGCTTCGCGACGCTGCTTATCGGCATCGTGGTGGCCGCCTCGGGGGAGCAGCGGCCCTGATCGCGGTACGGCGCTCGCTGGCCGGCGCTTGCGCCAACCTCTGTGAAATTGTTGAAATTGTTGTTGAAATTGTCATCCGATGAAGATTTTGCAAGATTTCGAACGCCCCGGACAACTGATGCTGAAAGCTCCCAGATGCAGATAAAAACAGCCGAAAGCTTTCGCGGCCTTGTTGCGCTGCTGCTGTGTTTGTTTGCCGCATCACTGAGCGCTGCACCCGACATCCGGCTGGCGACCACCACCAGCACCGAAGCCTCGGGACTGCTGGCGGCGATCCTGCCTCAGTTCGAAGCGCGCTACGGCGGCAAGGTGCGCGTGGTCTCGGTGGGCAGTGGTGCCGCAATGAAGATCGGTGAAAACGGCGACGCAGATGTTTTGCTCGTGCATGCGCGTGCGTCCGAGGACAGGTTCATGGCGGCAGGCTTCGGCGGGGAGCGCCGCGATGTCATGGTCAACGACTTCGTGCTGGTCGGGCCGATGCGCGATCCGGCCGCTTTGCGCGGCGGGCGCGATGCGATTGAAGCGTTCAGAAAAGTCGCTGCAAGCGGAGAAAAATTCATTTCTCGTGGCGACGAGTCGGGCACGCACCAGATGGAGAAGTCCTACTGGCGGGCGGCCGGCATCGAACCAAAAGGTGCCTGGTATGTCTCGACCGGTCAGGGCATGGGGCCGGTGCTGACGATGGCCGGTGAACTCAGCGCCTATGCGTTGACCGATCGTGCGACCTATGCCGCCTATCGCGATCGAACCGGTTTGCAGGTTCTGGTCGAGGGGGATGCACGCATGTTCAACCCTTATGGCGTGATCACCCTCAATCGGCAGCGTTACCCCAGTCTCAATCACGCGGGGGCGCAAGCCTTCGCCGAATGGATCACCTCGGTCGAGGGCCAGGCAGCGGTGGCGTCATTCCGGATCAATGGGGTGCAGCTGTTTTTTCCGAGTGCCAGGAAATAGCCGGCGTGGATCTGCTCGAACCGACCCGTCAGGCCTTTGCATTGCTGGCATCCGGAGATGTGAGGCTGTGGGGCACCATCTGGGTGTCGCTATGGGTCGCGCTGGCTGCAGTCGCGCTCACCGCCCCGGTGGCGATCGCGGCCGGCTTCCTGCTGGCGAAGGTCAAATTTCCCGGTCGGCGGGCGCTGATCGTGCTGATGCAGGCCTTGCTGTCCTTGCCCACGGTCGTCATCGGTCTGGTGATCTATCTGCTGTTGTCCAGGCGCGGACCCTTGGGTGTTTTCGAACTCCTGTTCACGCCATGGGCGATCATGCTCGGGTATATCGCGATCGCCCTGCCGATTCTGATTGTCTTCACGGTTGCCGCGGTGCAGGGTGCCGATCCGCGAATCTTCGAGACGGCGCGCAGCCTTGGCGCAAGCCCCATGCGCGCCGCGCTGACCACGCTCTGGGAAGTGCGCTTTGCAGTGATCGCAGGCATCGTCAATGCCTTCGGGCGCGTCGTGTCTGAAGTCGGATGCGCCCTGCTCGTTGGCGGCAACATCGCCGGCCTCACGCGCAATATCCCGACAGCGATTGCGCTCGAGACCGCCAAGGGCGAATTTGCTCAGGGTATCGCGCTCGGCATGGTGCTGGTCGTGCTGTCGGTCGGCATCAACATCATGCTGGCCACCTTGCAGGGCCGAGGCGGACTCGAATGACGTCGCCGCTGCTTCAGGTTTCTGCTCTGAAAAAAAGCTTTGGCGACCGGGTGCTGTTTGCACAGGCCGCGCTGACCCTGCAGGCCGGCCGCCGCTATGTCCTGAGCGGCCCGAATGGCAGCGGTAAGACCACCCTGTTACGCATGCTCGCCGGCCTCGAACCAAGCAATGGCGGCATCCTGAGCTTTCGCGGCGAAACGGCGCCAACAGCCGTCCTGCCGGAGTTGTGGCGCCGACAGATCGTCTATGTGCACCAGCAGCCTTATCTGTTTCATCGCAGCATCGCGGCAAACCTTGAGTACGGTCTGCGCCTGCGCGGAATCAACGCGACGCAGCGCCGCGAGCATGTGCATGAGGCGCTGGCCTGGGCCGGCTTGACCGGGCGGGCGATGCTGCCCGCGCAAACGCTGTCGGGCGGTGAAGCTCAGCGGCTGGCGCTTGCGCGGGCAAAGCTCCTCGATCCGGCCTTGCTGCTGCTTGACGAGCCGACCGCCAATCTTGACGACGCATCGCGCGCGCAGGTCTTTGAACTGGTCACTGCGCTGTGCCGGAATCATCACACGGTCGTCATTGCCACCCACGATCCTGAATTTGCGCGACTGTCGATATTCGATCGGCTGCGGGTGGCAGCCCTTCAGGTCATGACCGACAACACCTGAAACGCCGCAGTCTGCTGCGCTACCAGAACCCGATGAAAATGCCGTGCTTGCTCGCGGTCTCGGTGCGCAGCGCCACCTGCTCGTCGCTGAGCGTGCCGCGGTTCTTGCGCTGCAATGACCAGTGCAAAAGCCGATCGCGCATGTCGCGCGCGACCGGGCCGTTGGCAGCCGATGCGCCCAGGTCGTGGAGCTCGTCGGGGTCGTCTTGGAGATCGAAGAGTTGCGGGCGCAGGCCTTCCCACTCGACGTATTTGAATCGCCCGGTGCGCACCATCCAGCCGCGGCACTCACCCGGGGCGCGACCAAGGGTCAGGCGTGCCTGTCGAAATCCATAATCGGCCTCCGAGAACACCGCATCGCGCCAGCTGACCGACTGACCGTGCACCAGCGGCAGCAGTGAACGGCCTTCCAGGCGATGGTCGTCGCCCGGCACGCCCAGCGCATCGAGCAGGGTCGGCACGATGTCGATTGCCTCGACCATGTCGGCGACCGCCTTGCCGCGCGTGGCCTGCGCGGGTGCTCGGGGGTCAACGACGATCATCGGCGTACGGACCGCCTGTTCATAGAAAAGTTCTTTTTCGCCAAGCCAGTGATCACCCAGCATGTCGCCATGGTCGGCGCACAACACGATCAGCGTGTCCTTGGCGGCGCCGCTGGCATCAAGCGCATCGAGCACCCGGCCGATATGGTGATCGAGCTGCGCGATCAGCCCCATATAGGCCGGCCGGACATGGGCTGCGATCGCATCGTCGCCGAAGTTGCGGCTTTCTTCGTGCTGATGGAAGGCGCGCACCACCGGATGCGCATCGGTTCGCTCGTGCTGTGCCTTCACCGGCGGCGTCAGGACCGAGTCGCGGAACATCGCGTGGTAGGGCGCGGGCGCCACATAGGGCCAGTGCGGTTTCACATACGACAGATGCAGACACCATCGGTCGGCACCCGGTGCACGCAGAAAGTCGATCGCCCGATCGGTGAGATAGGCAGTCTCGGAATGGGGTTCGGCCACGCGGGCCGGCCAATGAACATTGCGCATCCGCCAGCCCGACTGCGTCTGACCGGCGTCATCGGTCACCGAGATGGCGAAGTCAGCCCAGGGGTCGTCGGAGAGATAACCATGCTGGCGCAAAAACGCCGGATAGCCGCTGAGGTGGTCGGGCTTGTGGTGACCGTCGAATCGCTCGAAGGGCACGAAGCCGCCTTCGCGCAGCAGTGCGCCCCGCTCCGATTCGATCTCGATGCCCATGCGATCGAGGCCGTCGGTGTCGGGCAGCACATGCGTCTTGCCGGCCAGGGTGGCTGCGATACCGGCGCGACTCAGATAGTCGCCCAGCGTCAGCTGCGCGGCCGACAGGGGCACGCGGTTCCATCGCGCGCCGTGGCTCATCACATAGCGCCCGGTGTAGTAGGACATGCGGGAGGGGCCGCAGATCGGACCCTGCACGAAGGCCCGATCGAAGCGCGCACCGCGCGCTGCAAGCCGATCGATGTTGGGCGTGGGGACCGGTGATCGGCCATAGGCGCTGACATGGTCCCATCGCAACTGGTCGACCATGATGAAGAGCGCATTGCGCAGCGGATTGCCTGCCTGAGTCATCGCGATCAAGTCTCCCCGATGTCATTGGAGGTGCCCGTCGCGGTCACGGGCAGATGGTTTGACTGTACACGTCATCGATGCCAGCCTTCGCGGATCATTCAACCAAACCCTGATCCCATGACCGACGACATCCGATCGCCACTGCCCCTGCCATGCGGGGCAGTCATTCCCAATCGGCTTTGCAAGGCCGCCCTCACCGAGGGGCTGGCCGATGCACGCAACCGTGCCACGCCGCGTCACGAGCGACTCTATCGCGCCTGGTCGCAGGGTGGGGCAGGGCTGGTCATCACCGGCAATGTGCAGATCGATCGGCGCTATCTCGAGCGCCCGGGCAATGTGGTCATCGACCGCAATGGCGGCCTCGAGGAGCTCGCACGTTATGCCAAGGCCGGTACGGTTGCCGGCAATCACCTCTGGATGCAGATCAACCATCCCGGGCGCCAGACGCCAAGGACGGTGTGCCAGGCACCTGTCGCGCCCTCGGCGGTGGCGCTGGCTTTGCCGGGTGATGCCTTTGCTCCGCCGCGCGAAATGTCGGTCGCCGAGATTGATGATGCGATCAGCCGCTTTGCGCATGTTGCCGCCATTGCGCGGGCCACCGGTTTTACCGGCATCCAGATTCATGGCGCTCACGGTTATCTGATCAGCCAGTTCCTGTCGCCGCTGGTCAACCGTCGCACCGACCAATGGGGCGGCTCTCTCGAGCATCGCGCCCGGTTTCTGCTCTCGGTGGTCAAGGCTTGCCGCGATTCATGTGGCGACGATTTTCCGATCGGCGTGAAGCTGAATTCATCCGACTTTCAACAGGGCGGCTTCAGTACCGAAGACTGTCTGAAGGTGGTGCAATGGCTGGGTGAAGCCGGTATCGATCTGCTCGAATTGTCGGGTGGCAGCTACGAGCAGCCGAGCATGATGGGCGCGCGCGGCGTCAAGGGCGCGCCGGCAAGCGCACCTGCAGGCACGCCGGTGGCCGAGAGCACGCGCAAGCGCGAGGCCTACTTTCTCGACTATGCAAAGGCCATCTGTGCGGCAGCCACCATGCCGGTCATGGTCACCGGCGGGTTTCGCAGCCGTGCGGCGATGGATGAGGCGCTGTCGCAGGGTGAACTCGACATGATCGGCATCGGTCGGCCGATGTGCGTCGATGCCGATCTGCCGAATCGCCTGATGCGCGGCGAGTGGCCAGAAGGACGTTCTTATGAGCGCGACATCGATCCGCCCCGAGCGGGTCTCGCCTGGTTCTGCCTGCAGCTGATTGCGATCGGCGATGGTCGCGAGCCCGATCGCGCACTGACCGGGCCGCAGGCGGTCGAGGGGTATGCGGCGAACGAAGCGATGACCGCGGCGGCGCTGGTCGGGCGCTGATTTCGCTCAGGTCAGATCGCTTCGGTCCGCAGCACGCCAGCAGCGGTCAGTGCTGCGATTTTCTGCGCGTCATAGCCCAGCAGATCGCCCAGCACCGAGCTGTTGTGTTCGCCAAGTGTTGGCGCATGGGCACTGACCCCCACGCTGGCATCACTGAACTTGGCCGCGGTATTGATCACGTCGATGCGTCCCAGAACCGGGTCGTCGACCGGCGCAATCATCTCGCGGGCAAGCACCTGCGGCTGGCGTGCGGCCTGCCCGATCGTCTTCACGACCCCGACCACCACATGATGCTCGGTCAGGATGCGGTCGGCCTCATCACTGGTGAGGGTGGCCAGCCAGTCCGACAGCAGGCGGGTCGCCTCAACCCGGTTGCGGTTGACCTGTGACAGCGTGGAAAACCGCGGGTCGTCGAGCAGTTCCATCCGGCCCATTGCCTTGCAGATGCTTTGCCAGGCACGAAAGTCCGGACCGACATTGGCGGTGACATAGCCATCGAGCGTGCGATGGACCGCGTGGTAGCCGGGCCGCTCGATGCCGTCGATCAGGCAGCGCTGCATCGATTCATCGTTGGCCGCAAAGAGCGAGTCGAAGAGCGACACATCGATGCGCTCGCCGCGCCCGGTGCGCTCGCGCTTGAAGAGCGCCGCGCAGATTGCGCCGAAGGCCGTGATACCGGTGACCACATCGGCAATCGCGATGCCTGGGCCGGTCGGGATCTGGGGCGGGTCGCGGTACATCGATTGCATCGCCAGCCAGCCGGTCATTGAATGCGCGATATGCGCATAGCCCGGCCGGTTTGCGTTCGGGCCGGTCTGACCGAAGCCGCTGATCGAGCAAAGGATGATCTTCGGATTGAGTGCTTTCAGATCGTCATAGCCCAGACCGAGCTTGGCCATCACCCCCGGCGTGAAGGCTTCGATCACGATGTCCGACTTTCTCACCAGATCCTGGGCGATCGCCAGGCCCTCGGGCCGACCAAGATCGAGGCACAGGCCCTTCTTGCCGCTGTTGTGCTGCACGAACATCGCACTGCGCCCCGGCACGATGCGGTTGACGCTGCGCGAGACATCACCGTCCGGAAATCGTTCGATCTTGATGACTTCGGCGCCGTGGTCGGCCAGTGCGCGTGCTGCCGAGGGGCCGGCAATCAGTGCGGTGAATTCGAGCACGCGTACGCCGGCAAGTGTGCCGCGGGCAGAGGTGTTGTCGGTCGGGGAGAGGCTCATGCAGGTCCTGTGCGGGCGGGTGCGGTTGGGTTGATCATGCAATCAAAGCGTTGCGCCTGTCTCGACGCGTTTCATTCGAGTCCGGCGCAGCCACCAGGCTGCCCCAAAGCTCGCGGCCGTCACCGCAGCGCAGACGAACACCGTCGCGAACGCCGACATGAATGCTGCGGTGAGGGTCGCACCCGCTGTCTGCGCCGATGTCTGAATCGACTGCAGCAGCGCGATCCAGAGCGAGGCGCCGACCACCAGTCCGATCGTGCGGGTCACCATGGTGAGGCTGCCGGCAACGCCGCGTGCGTTGATCGGCAACGCGGCAATCACGATGTCGGTATAGGCCACCTGAAAGAGGCCCAGCCCTGCGCCATGGACAAGCAGCGAACCCGCCATCAGCGCGATTGACGGCGGGCTTTGCCAGCAGGCAATCGTGCCCAGGCCGATGATGATGCCGAGCATCGCGACAAAGGTGCTTCGCGGTGCACCGAGCCGATTGATGACGCCTGACGCGCTGCTTGATCCGGCCAGTGATCCGATCGCCCAGACGGCCATGAGCGCGCCCACCGCAGGCGTTTGCCAGCCGGCGACGCGCACCAGAAAGTAGGGTGTGATCAGCGGCACGGCAAAGCTTGCGAACTGCACGACGACGGCCGCAAGGTTGATCAGCCAGAAATCGGTGTCGCGTGTGACCTCCCGGGGCATGAAGGGCCT
>CAIKZV010000520.1 GCA_903831925.1 uncultured Burkholderiales bacterium | reverse complement strand
ACGAAGAACACAATCTCTTTCGCGAGCAGGTTCGCCGCTTTGCCGAGCGCGAAGTCGCCCCCCACTTTCGCGACTGGGAAAAAGCCGGCATCACGCCCAAGGAATTCTGGCGCAAGGCTGGCGAGGCCGGCGTGCTGTGCACCACCATCCCGACTGAATACGGCGGCGGCGGCGGCAGCTTCCTGCACGCCTGCGTGGTCACCGAAGAGATGGCCCGCGTGGGTGCGAGCACCGGCATCCCGGTGCATTCCGACATGGTCTCGCCCTATCTGATGCACTACGGCAGCGAAGCCCTCAAACAGCATCTGCTGCCGCGACTTTGCCGTGGCGAGATCGTCGCCTCGATCGGCATGACCGAACCCGGCACCGGCAGCGATCTCAAGAGCATCCGCACCAGTGCGGTTCGCGATGGCGACCATTGGGTCATCTCCGGCCAGAAGGTCTGGATCACCAACGGCGCCAACTGCGGCGTGGTGCTGGTGGCCTGCAAGACCGACCCTTCAGCCGGTGCCAAGGGGGTGTCGCTGATTGCGGTCGAGGCCGGCACACCGGGCTTTTCCAAGGGCCAGCCGATGGACAAGATCGGTCTGAAGGCCCAGGACACCGCCGAACTCTTCTTCGACAATGTGCGGGTACCGATCGGCAATCTGGTGGGCGAAGAAGGCCGGGGGTTCGTCTATCTGATGCAGCAACTGCCGCAAGAGCGGCTGGTGATCGCGGTGCGCTCGTGCGCCATCCTCGAGGCCAACCTCGAGGCGACGGTCAAGTATGTTCGCGAGCGCAAAGTGTTCGGAGCACCGATCGCCGAGTTCCAGAACACCAAATTCAAGCTCGCCGAAGCCAAGGCCTACATCACGATGCTGCGCAGCTTTGTCGATGACTGCATCACCGAGCATCTGAACGGCGGCATCACCAGCGAAAAGGCCGCGATGGCCAAACTCACCTCGACCGAGCTGCTCGGTCGATACCTCGACGAATTCCTGCAGCTGCATGGCGGCTATGGCTATTCGAACGAATACGGCATCGGGCGCGCCTGGGTGGATGCGCGCGTCACGCGGATCGCCGGTGGCACCTCGGAGGTCTGCAAGGACATCATCAGCCGCGGGCTCTGACCCCTGGGCAACCATCCCTGCGACGCCTGCGCCAAACGGTTCGATGTCGCAGGGTTCCACGTTTCATCACCAAACTTCGCTTCCATGAGGGCGACCAGGGAGACACCATGAACATTGGGCACATCATCCGGATACTGGCCCGCACCGGCCGTTCAACTGGCAGGCTGCTCGGCCTGGCAGGGCTTGCGGCACTCCTTTTTCAGGCCGTGCCCTCGTCGGCACAGACCACCGGCCCCTATCCCAACCATGCAATCAAGATGGTCGTGGTCTCAGCGGCCGGCGGCATCCTCGACACCATCGGGCGCATCGTGGCCACCGGCATCGGCCCGAACCTCGGCCAGGTGGTGGTGGTTGAAAACCGCGCCGGCGCCGGCGGCATTCCGGGCACCGAAGTGGTCGCGCGCGCCGCACCCGACGGCTACACCATCGGCTCGGTGTCGACCAGCCATGCGATCAATCCCAGCCTGTATCCGAAGATGCCCTATGACACGCTGCGCGACCTGGTCATGGTCTCGCACACCGTGAACCTGAAGAACGTACTGGTCGCGCATCCCTCGGTGCCGGCGAATTCGGTCAAAGAGCTGATCGCTCTTGCAAAATCCAAACCCGGCACGCTCACCTTCGCGTCGGCCGGAAACGGTCAGTCCAATCATCTGTCGGGCGAGATCTTCAAGACCATGGCCGGCATCGACATGATCCATGTGCCTTACAAGGGCAGCGCGCCGGGCCTGACCGATACGGTTGCCGGCAGCACCTCGATCATGTTCGTCGACATCCTCTCGGCCCTGCCTCACATCAAGTCGGGGCGATTGAAGGCACTCGGCGTGACCGGCACGGTGCGCTCGCCGGCCTTGCCCGACGTGCCGACGATCCAGGAATCGGGCTTGCCCGATTTCAACGGCAATACCTGGCTGGGAATGGTGGCACCCGCCGGCACACCGCGCGAGATCGTCGCGCGCCTGAGCGCCGAAACCTCGAAGGTGCTCAACGCGCCCGAGATGCGTGAACGTCTGCTGGCCCAGGGTGTCGAGCCGGTGGGCAGCACGCCCGAGCAGGCCACCGCGCACCTGGAAGCCGAAATGAAGCGCTACGCGGCGGCTGTCAAAGCCTCGGGCGCGAAAGTCGACTGACCCCTCCCGATTCGCACAGGAGCCGCGCCGATGGCCCTTGATTTCCGTCTGAGCGAAGAACACCTCGCGGTGCGCGAGAGCGTGCGCCGCCTGTGCCGCGAGGAAGTCGCGCCACTGGTGAACGACGCCGAAGAAAATGAAGTTTTTCCGCGCGAGCTCTTCCGGCTCTGGGGCCGGCTCGGCCTGATTGGTGCGCGCTACCCGGCGGACGATGGCGGCGCCGGCCTGGACAAGGTCGCCGACTGCATCATTCGGGAAGAGATGAGCGCGGTCTGCCAGGGCTTTGCGTCGAGCTGGTCGGCGCACAGCCATCTCGGCATCTGGCCGATCTGGAAGGCCGGCACCGCCGCCCAGAAGCTGCGCTATTTCGTGCCGGCGCTCGCTGGCGAAAAGATCGCAGGCTTCGGCCTGAGCGAGCCCGACGGCGGCTCGAATGTTCGCGCGCTCAAGACCCGCGCCACGCGGGTGCCAGGCGGCTGGCGACTCAACGGCAGCAAGCTTTACATCACCAACTCGCCGATCGCCGATTTCGTGCTGATTGCCGCGCGCACCCGCGATGAACTGAGCATCGATGCGATCAGCCTCTTTATCGTCGAGGGCAACAGCCCGGGCTTTGCGGTCTCGCGACTGAAAAAGGAAGGCATCCGCAGCTCCGAGACCGGCCTGATCCATCTCGATGATGTCTTCGTCCCTGACCATCTTCTGCTCGGCGAACGTGAAGGCACCTATCCGCTGATCCTCGAATCACTCAGCGAAAACCGCGTCGGCGTGGCGGCCAACTCACTCGGGCTGGCGCGCGCCGCGCTCGAGGCCTCGGTGGCTTATGCCGGCCAGCGTCTGGTGGGCGGCAAGCGCATCGGCGACTACCAGGCGGTGGCTCATCGGCTGGCCGATATGGCGGCCGACATCGAGGCAGCCCGCTGGCTGGTCTATTACGGCGCGTGGTGCGTCGACCAGGGCCAGCTGACGCCCGATCTGGCAGCACGCGTCAAGCTGGTGGCAAGTGAAACCGCGGTGCGCGCCAGCGAATCGGCGATCCGCATCTTTGGTGGCGCCGGCATCATGCGTGAGTATCCGGTGGGTCGCATCCACCGCGATGCGCTGGTCTATGTCATCGGCGAAGGCACCAGCGATATTCAACGAAACCTGATTGCCCGAGGGCTGGGATTCAAACCATGATCAGCGGTGTTGCCAATACCCGGGTCGGCGAGATCGCCGGCTCAAGCTGCATGAGTCTGCACGAGGAGGCGGCGCGCGCGGCGCTCGATGACGCCGGCCTGCAGTGGTCGGACATCGACGGCGTGCTGTGTGCCTATTCGCTGGCCGAGCCGCATCCGATGCTGGCCTCGGCCTTCTGCGAATTCGTCGGCATCCATCCCAATGTCTGCACTGCCCTGCAGTCGGGCGGCACCACCGCCTGCATCATGGTGATGCTGGCCGAATCGCTGGTGGCCACCGGTCAGTGCCGCCATGTCCTGTGCGTGACCGGAGACAATCGGGCGACCGGCATGTCGCGCGACGGCGCGGTCGCTGCGCTGGCCGAATTCGGACATGCGCAATTCGAGCGTCCCTTCGGTATCGGCATTCCGCCGGCCTATGGCCTGGTCGCACAGCGCTATCTGCATGAATACGGCGCCACCCTCGAGCAGCTCGCGGCGATCGCCGTCGAACATCGTCGCCATGCCGCTCGCCACCCCGATGCCCACAAGCGCGAGCCGATCAGCCTCGACGATGTGATGCGCTCACGCGTCATCAGTTCGCCGCTGCGCCTGCTCGACTGCTGCCTGGTGTCGGACGGGGGTGCCGCCGTCATCGTGAGCGCAGCCGACGCCGGTCGCGACACGCGCGCGCCGCTCAAGGTGCTTGGCATGGGTCAGGGCCATACTCATGAACATATCGTGGCTGCACCCAGCCTGACCGATTTCGGTTGCAAGCAGTCCTCGCAGCGGGCGTTTGCGCAGGCCGGCCTCAAGCCCTCCGACATCGATGTCGCGCAGATCTACGACTCCTTCACCATCACCCTGCTGGTCGAGCTCGAATCGATGGGTTTTTTCGAGCGCGGCCAGGCGGGCATCGCGGCACTCGCCGGCGAACTCGGCCTGGGCGGCAAGCTGCCCTGCAATACCCACGGCGGCCTGCTGTCCTTCGGTCATTCGGGCGCTGCAGGCGGCATGTTCCATATCGTCGAGGCGGTCCGCCAGTTGCGCGGCGAAGCCGACGCCAGGCAGGTCAAGGACGCACAAACCGCCTTCGTCCATGGCGACGGCGGCATCCTGTCGGCGCACTGCTCACTCATTCTGGGACGCTCATGACACCCGCCAAACCGCTTCCCAAGCCAACCGCCGAAACCCTGCCCTTCTGGCAGGCCGCTGCGCAGGGAAAACTTTTTTTCCAGCGGTGCAGCGCCTGCGCGCGGGCTCAGTTTCCGCCGGCCAATCATTGCCCGGCCTGCGGCAATCGCGCGCTGCAATGGCAGGAGTCGGCTGCAAACGGCAACATCCACTCGCATACCACCGTGCATCGCGCGCCCACCGCCGCGTTCAAGGACGATGTGCCCTATGTGATCGCGCTGATCGATCTGGACGAGGGCTTTCGCATGATGATGAACTGGCGTGGCAGCGACCCGGCCAGCGCCAGGATCGGTGATCGGGTCCGCGTGGTCTTCGAGGCCAATGCCTCACCCTGGCCGCTGCCGCAGGCTGTGCCGGTGCAAGCCCGATGAGCGAACCTCGCGCGTCGTCGCCCCCGAAACTGGTGGGCGCACTCGTGAGCGGACTGGGTGTGCTGCGCTATCTGGCCCACAATCGCGGACCGACCGGCGTCACCCGCATCGCCCGAGACCTCGACCTGAATGCCAGCACCTGCTTCAACCTGCTGCGCACGCTGGTGCACGAAGGGCTGGTGACCTTCGACGACGAAACCAAGTCTTACGCGATCGGCCTTGGCGTGGTTGAGCTCGCCCAGGGCGCGCTCGATCGGGCTTCGCTCGTCAAACTCGTCGAGCCCCATCTCAACGCGATTGCGGTGCGCCACGAGGTCACCGTGGTCATGTGGCAGGCGCTCAACAGCGAGCGGATGGCGCTGGTGCATGTTGCCGAGAACCACAATGCCATCAGGGTGCAGATGACGGTGGGCACGCGCATACCGACCTTCGCCGGCGCATCGGGCCGCTGCATGGCGGCCTTCAGCGGCATGACCAAAACCGAAATCCGCAGCCGGTTCGGCGCACTGCGCTGGGACAGCGCGCCGAGCTTCGAGGATTACTGGGCATCTGTCGTGAAAACCCGCGAGCGCGGCTATGCCATCGATGACGGCCAATACCAGCGCGGAGCAACCATCCTCGCCGTGCCGGTCTTCGATCCGTCGCGCAAGCCGACCATGACGATTGGCGGCGCGTCCTTCAGCGCCCAGCTCGATGCAGCCCGCATCAAGGCACTGGCAGGCGATCTGGGTGCGCTGGCCGGGCGGGTGACGCGGGCGCTATCGGGTGGGGCGGCAGCCGGCGACCCGGCCGCCGGCTGATCGATCGAGACGGCATCCGGGCTGGCGACCCCTCAGGCCGCCTTCGGATGCGCAGCGGCGTCAGACGTCGTCGCCGACCCTGAGCACCAGCTTGCCGAAGTTCTCACCCGAGAACAGCTTCAGAAGTGTTTCGGGGAAATGGTCGATACCGTCGACGATATCTTCGCGCGAGATGAACTTTCCCTGCGCCATCCAGCCTGCAATCTCGCGGACCGCATCCGGATAGCGCTTGGCGTAATCGAAGACCACGATGCCTTCCATGCGGGCACGGTTGACCAGCAGCGACAGATAGTTCGATGGCCCCTTGACCGGTGTGGTGGCGTTGTATTGCGAGATCGCGCCGCAGATTACGATGCGCGCCTTCATGTTGATGCGGGTGAGCACGGTATCGAGGATGTCGCCACCGACGTTGTCGAAATAGACATCGACACCCTTGGGGCAATGCGCCTTCAGCCCGTCGCGCACACTGCCGGCCTTGTAATCGATGCAGGCGTCAAAGCCGAGTTCCTTGACCACGAACTCGCATTTGGCCGCCCCGCCGGCAATGCCCACCACACGGCATCCCTTGATTCTGGCTACCTGGCCGACGGTCTGTCCGACCGCGCCGGCCGCCCCGGAGACGACAACCGTCTCGCCGGCCTTGGGTTGCCCGACATCGAGCAGCCCGAAATAGGCGGTCATGCCCGGCATGCCGAGCGCATTGAGCCATTTGGGCAGCGGCGCAATGCCAAGGTCGATGCGCGCCAGCCCGGTCGGCGCCAGTGCCTTGGCCTCGATCGCGCAGAACTGCTGCACCCCGAGCATGCCGCTGACATGGTCGCCCACCGCAAAGGCCGAGGTATCAGACGCGATGATCCGACCGACGCCACCGGCGCGCATCACATCACCGATACCGACCGCCTCGATATAGCTGCGCCCCTCGTTCATCCAGCCGCGCATCGCCGGATCGAGCGACAGCATGAGGTTTTTGACAAGGACGCCACCCTGGGGCAGCGCCGGCATCGGCGCGTCGGCGATCTGCCAGTTGGCAGGCACGGGCAGACCGACCGGCCGCGATGCGAGCAGAACCCGGCGGTTGAGCGTGGTAACAGACATCATTGAAATCTCTCCAGTAAAAAACTTTTTTGTGTAGTCAGTGATGCCGTCTCACCAGTTCGGCGATCGCTTCTCGATAAACGCCGACACACCCTCGAGGGCGCTGTCGTTCATCATGTTGCAGGCCATGGTCTGGCCGGCGAGCTGATAGGCAGCCTCGGAGCCCATCTCGAGCTGCCGATAAAAAAGACCTTTTCCGGCTGCGATGGCTTCTCGGGGTTTTGAAACGATTCGTGCAAGCAGGGATTCGATTTCTGAATCGAGCTCGGCGGGCGGCACGCAATCATTGATCAGACCATCGTCGCGGGCCCGGGCGGCGTCGATGAAATCGCCGGTCAGGAGCATCTTCATGGCCGCCTTGCGCGAAAGATTGCGCGACAGCGGCACCGAGGGCGTCGAACAGAACAGACCGAGGTTGACGCCCGACACCGCAAAGCGGGCATCGTCCGCGGCCACGGCCAGGTCGCAGGCAGCCACCAGCTGGCAGCCTGCGGCGGTCGCCAGGCCCTGCACCCGGGCGATCACCGGCTGCGGCATGCGCTGCAGGGTCATCATCATTCGGCTGCAGCGCGCAAAGAGCTGCTGATAGCGCGACAGCTCGGGCGCAGCGCGCATCTCGCGCAGGTCGTGTCCGGCGCAAAAAGCCTTGCCTCGTGCGGCAATAACCACCGCCCTGACTGCCTCGTCACGCGCAATCGAATCGAGCTGATCCTGAAGCGCGATCAGCAGGTCTTCCGACAAGGCGTTGTAGGCCGACGGGCGATTGAGCCACAGCCAGGCCACCGGCCCCTGATCGATGCGCTCGAGCACCGCGTCGGCTGACGCAGGCGGCAGGCTGTCGCAGGCAGCCATTGAAGGGCCGGTTGCCACGGATTGACTGGCCATCGGAGTCTCCTGGAAGAGGGGTGGTTGACAAAAACGACGGGGCGAAAATACGCCCGGATTGCGGCGAAGACACCACAGGATGTACCGAAATGCCGCGGTTTCCGCCGACCATCGGGCGACCGTCGGTCGTATCCAAACCCTAGATTACACTGCGCCCCAAAGGAATAAGCGCAATGCTCGAACGTATTCAGGCTGTCGCCGCTCAGGTCGGCAGCGTCGTGGTCGGCAAGCAGCCGCAGATCCGTCTGGCGCTGGCGTGTCTGCTGGCACGCGGCCACCTGCTCATCGAAGACCTTCCGGGCGTCGGCAAGACAACGCTTGCGCAGGCGCTGTCGATCTCGCTCGGCCTGGCTTTCAAACGGGTGCAGTTCACCAACGACCTGCTGCCGGCAGATATCGTCGGTGTGTCGGTCTTCGAGCGCGACAACAACCGATTCACCTTCCATCCCGGCCCGGTGTTCTCCCAGGTCCTGCTTGCCGACGAGATCAATCGCGCCTCGCCCAAGACGCAAAGTGCGCTGCTCGAGGCCATGGAAGAAAGGCAGGTCTCGGTCGACGGCGAGCCAAAGCGTCTGCCCAATCCTTTCTTCGTGATCGCCACCCAGAACCCACAGGATCAGATCGGCACCTTTCCCTTGCCCGAGTCGCAGCTCGACCGATTCCTGATGTGCATCGAACTTGGCTACCCCGACCCGAAGGCCGAGCGCACCCTGCTCGAAGGCCACGACCGGCGCGAGTTGCTGGCCTCGCTCAAGCCGAAGATGACGGCGACCGATCTGGTGGATGCGCAAGCCTCGCTCAAGCTCATCCGGACCGCACCCGCGCTGCTCGACTATGTCCAGAACCTGCTGACCTACAGCCGTCGCTCGCCGCTCTTTGCCGAAGGCCTCAGCCCGCGGGCCGGTCTGGCGCTGCTGCAGGCGGCGCGTGCCTGGGCCTTGCTCGACGGACGCAACCATGTGCTCCCCGACGATGTTCAGGCGGTGCTGACCGCCGTGGCGGGCCATCGCCTGAAGCCCGCCAAGGGAGCAGCGACCAGCCATCGGGCCCGTGCCGAGATGGTCGCCGAGCTCTCGAAGTCGGTGGGCGTGCCCTGAGCAGCGCAGGCTGATTCGCGATGCTCGCAGCTGCCATGAACTGGGTCGAGCGGATCGCGCCGGTGATCAGGATCGCCCGCGGCCCGCATGACGGTGACCTGCGCCTTGACCGTCGCAAGATTTTCATCCTGCCGACCCGAGCCGGGATGATGTTCGGCGTGCTGCTGATCGTCATGTTGCTGACCTCGGTCAACTACGCGCTGTCGCTCGGCTATGCGCTGACCTTCCTGCTGATCGGAGTCGGCCTGGTCTCGATGCTTCACACCTGGCGAAACCTGCTCGGCCTGACCTTGCGGGCCGGTCGGGCCGAACCGGTCCATGCCGGCGAACTCGCCGAACTCGGACTGACCCTGCAGAACAGCCGAGGCCGGGCACGATATGCCATCGAACTGACGGTGCCCGGCAATGCGCAATCGACCCTGATCGATGTGGCGCCCGGGGTCGATCAGCTGATCAGCGTGGCATTGCCGACCCATCAGCGCGGCTGGCAGACTGCTCCGCGCATGCGACTGTCGTGCCGCTGGCCGCTGGGCTTGTGGCAGGCCTGGGCCTGGTGGCATCCGCAGGTCCGGATGCTGGTTCTGCCGCGGCTCGAAACGCCGGCACCACCGCTGCCCGAATCCAGTTCGATCGGCAATGAATTCAATGGACGCGGACGCGGTGAAGACGATTTCTCGGCGATCCGCACCTTTCGCGAAGGCGACTCGACGCGGCGTCTGGCCTGGAAAGCGATGGCAAGAAGTGGCCGGGACGATCTGCTGGTGCTTGAATTCGAGGGCGGCGGCGGCGGCCAGATGTGGCTGGAGTGGTCGACCTTGTCAGCGTCGCTGTCGCCGGAGGATCGCCTCTCGCGGCTGGCCCGCTGGGTGGTCGATGCCGAATCGGCCGGGCTGAGCTATGGCCTGAGACTGAACTCGCTCACCATCGATCGCGCCTCGGGCGCAAGTCATCAAGCCGAATGCCTGCAGGCACTCGCGCTGGAACAGGTCTGAGCGAAGGCCGACCGATGGCAGGCTTTCGCGACCGAGGTGTGGTGTTTTCGATGCGGGTGATGGGCGGCACGCTCGGTGGCGTCTGGGAGCGCGACCGGCGCGACACGCTCTTTCTGCTGGGCGCGATCGCGCTCGCCATCGGACCGCAACTCTTCAATCTGCCGCTGTGGTGCGCGGCCGGCTTCGCAGTGCTGTTTCTGTGGCGAACCGGCCTGGTTTTTTCCGGTCGACCGCTTCCCGGCAAGGTGCTGAGCATCGCGGCGGCCGCCGCCTGCACCGCCGGTGTCCTGGCCCAGTACGGCACGCTGTTCGGACGCGAGGCGGGCGTCGCGCTGCTGGTGCTGTTCCTGGGGCTCAAGCTGATGGAGATGCGCGCACGGCGCGATCACTTCGTGGTGATCTTCCTCAGCTTTTTCGTCCTGGTGACCGGCTTTTTCGAATCGCAGTCGATGTTCGCTGCCGCCCTCGGCATGATTGCGGTCGTCGGACTGCTGGCTGCCCTGCTGACCATGCAGTTCGGGCAGCGCGAAGTCAGCCTGCGCCAGAGACTGACAACCGTCGGCGTGATGCTGCTGCAGGCATTGCCGCTGGCAGCCGCTTTGTTCGTGCTCTTTCCCCGCATCAATGGACCCTTGTGGGGACTGCCGAGCGACGCCCATTCAGGCAGCACCGGCATGTCGGACACCATGTCGCCAGGTCAGATTTCCGATCTGGCCAACAACGACGAGGTCGCCTTCAGGGTGCAGTTCGAAGGACGTGCGCCGGCCCAGTCGCAGATGTACTGGCGCGGCCCGACGCTGGGCCATTTCGACGGCAAGGTCTGGCGCGCGGTGCGCGCCGACATCGGCCCGCGCCCGGCGGCACAGGCCACCTTGCCCGAAGGCGGCAAGGCGCTGCACTACCGAACCACGCTCGAGCCGCATTCAGGGCGATGGCTCTTCGCACTCGACGTACCGGCCTCGGTACCGAGCGCACCCGACCTTGCGGTCTCGGTGTCGCCCGATTTCGACATGCTCGCTGCCGATCCGGTGAACGCGCGGACTCGCTTTGATGCGACCGCTCGCCTCGATGCCTCGATCGGCCTGAACGAAACCCCGCTGTCGTTGCAGAACTGGCTGCAGTTGCCGCCGGGTCATCATCGCCGCACGCTCGAACTCGCCTCGCGCTGGCGTAATGAAGAAGCCGATAACGGTGCGCTGGTCCAGCGCACCCTGTCGATGTTTCATGACGCCGACTTCCGCTATACCCTCAATCCGCCCTTGCTCGAGGACAACCCGGTCGACCGGTTTCTGTTCGAGACCCGTGCCGGTTTTTGCGAACACTATGCAAGCGCCTTCGTCGTGCTGATGCGGGCGCTCGACATTCCGGCGCGGGTGGTCACCGGCTATCAGGGCGGCGAAGCGAACCCTGCCGACGACTACTGGATCGTGCGTCAGTCGGACGCCCATGCCTGGGCCGAAGTCTGGCTCGATGGCAAGGGCTGGGTGCGGATCGACCCGACCAGTGCGGTCGCGCCCGAGCGGATCGAGAAGGGGTCATCCGCCCTGAGCCGGCAGCGCGGCCAGGCAAAAGACGGCCTGCCCGGCCTGGGCGATCTCGACTTCTACCGCCAGTTGCGCTTTTCGATCGACGCCGTCTCGCACGGCTGGAATCAGTGGGTCCTGAGCTACGACAGCGGTCGCCAGAAGTCACTGCTCGGCAGCATCGGGCTCGATTCGACCCAGCCGCAGGAAATTGCTGCAGCACTTGGCGTGGTGCTGGCGCTGGCGATCGCTGGTGTTGCGCTGAGCACACTGCGACCGCAGGTCAAGCGCGATGAGGTCGAGCGGGCCTACGACCTGTTCTGCGCACGCGTGGCCGCGATCGGCGCGCCTCGCCTGAAAGCCGAAACCGCCAGTCGGTACCTCGAGCGCATCGATCCGCTGCTTGAGCCCGACGACGCCGATCTTGCGCGGGAGATCGTCGAGACCTATTCGCAGCTGCGGTACGATCCGGACACCTCGTCACCCAAACGGGTCCGCGACCTGCAACGCCTGGTCAGGGCCTTCAAACCCTGATGCAAGCTTCCCGCGCGGTGCAACGCTGGTTCGCCGCCCTGATCCTGACCCTTGCGGTGACCACGCTGCAGGCGGCGCAGCCTGCGACCGGCGGCTGGGCAAACCGCCCGGAAGTCATCGCGTTCGTTCGCGAGATGGTCGACAAGCATGGCTTCGACCAGGCCGCGCTGATCGATGCCTTCGAGCGCACCCGCACCGCCGACGCAGCACTCAAGCTGATGACCCCGGCCCCTGTGAGCGGCAAGCGCTCGTGGTCGGCTTATCGGGCCCGCTTCGTCGAGCCGGTACGCATTCGCGAGGGTCTGCGCTTCTGGCGAGAACAGGCCGATCCGATCCGGCGCGCCGCCGACCGATTTGGGGTGCCGCAGGAGATCATCGTTGCGATCATCGGCGTCGAGACGGTCTATGGCCGCAATACCGGCGATTTCCGGGTGATGGACGCCCTCACCACCCTGGCCTTCGACTATCCGCGCCGTGCGCCGTTCTTTCGGGAAGAGCTTGAGCAGTTCCTGCTGCTCAGCCGCGACAATGAGGTCGACCCGCTGCTGTGGCGCGGCTCCTATGCCGGCGCCATCGGCCTGCCGCAGTTCATGCCGGGCAGCATCCGCCGACATGCGATCGATTTCGACGGCGACGGCCGTGTCGACCTTCGCGCGAGCCCGAGCGATGCGGTCGGCAGCGTGGCGCGTTTTCTGTCGAATCACGGCTGGCGCCCGGGCGAGCCGACGCACTTTCAGGCCCTCGTCGATGACGAGGCGCGTGCAAGGCCCGCGGTCGACGCCGGGGTGCCGCCGAAACTGACCCTGACTGAGCTTGCCGCGCTCGGCGTCACCAGCCCGCAAGCGATTCCTGCGGCCGACCTGCTGTCACTGATCGATCTGCCCGACGGCGACAAGCCCACGCAGTTCGTGCTGGGCACGAACAATTTCTGGGTGATCACCCGCTACAACCGGTCCTACTTCTATGCCATGTCGGTGATCGACCTGGCACGGGCGCTCAGGGACGCGGCCAATGCCCCGCAGCCGGCTCAGCCAGGGAAAAGACCGGTCGAGAGATAGCGGTCACCGCGGTCGCACACGATGAACACAATCGTGGCGTTGTCGACCTCCTGGGCGATGCGAAGCGCGATGCAGCAGGCGCCTGCTGCAGACGGGCCGCAGAAGATGCCTTCTTCTGCCGCGAGGCGTCGTGCCATCGCCTCGGCATCGGCCTGCGAGACAAACTCGATCCGATCGACCATGGCATGCCGGTAAATCTTGGGCAGGTAGGCCTCCGGCCACTTTCGGATCCCGGCAATCGATGAGCCTTCATCGGGCTGCGCGCCGATGATCTGAACCTGCGGGTTTTGCGACTTCAGATAACGCGAGACGCCGGTGATCGTGCCGGTCGTGCCCATAGCCGAGACGAAATGCGTGACCTGGCCGGCGGTGTCCTGCCAGATCTCGGGGCCGGTGGTCTCGAAATGCGCGGCCCAGTTGTCGTCGTTGGCAAACTGGTCGAGCACCCGCCCCTTGCCCTCGGCCTGCATCGCATCGGCCAGGTCGCGGGCATATT
>CAIKZV010000519.1 GCA_903831925.1 uncultured Burkholderiales bacterium | reverse complement strand
TCACCGCGCCAGCGTCATCGCATCTTGCAGTTCGCCAATCGGCTTGTCCAATCAGATCAGTGCCTTTCTCATGTATATCGTTGCAATTGCGTGGCTTTAAGTCGTTGTCCTGATGGCGCTGACCGAAAACTCCTTAGTCGCTGGCCTGGTCACACTCGTCCTTTATGGCCTTGCACCGCTTGCGCTTTTCTTGTGGCTGATGGGCACGCCTGAACGGCGACGCCGCCAGCGTTCACGTGAGCAGCCAGATGAGTGAGGCCATACGCCCGGTGCGCCGATCGCGCCGATGCGAGTAAAAGCGCGACGGATCCCGCACGGTGCACAGATCGCCGCCGCCCGCGCGGGTCACGCCTCGCGAGGCGAGCCTCAGTCTGGCGAGTGCGTAGAGATCAGCCCAATATTTTCCCTCTGTGGGACCGGGCAGAAATGCCGACGATGCCTGGGTATCCTGATCACAAAAGGCGTCCATCACGTCCTGGCCGACCTCGAATGATGCCGGTCCGATGACCGGTCCCAGCCAGGCAGCAAGCTCGGCGTCTTCACCGAGACGCGCCCGCATCGCATCGACCGTCGCCTCGATGACGCCTGCCGCGAGCCCTCGCCAGCCGGCATGTACCGCGCCGACGATTCGCCCCTGCGTATCGGCGAGAAGGAGCGGCAGGCAATCGGCGGTCATGATCGCCAGCACCTGGCCTGCCCTCATGGTGATAGCCGCATCCGCGGTCGGCACCAGTGCATGGGCGGACACTGCGGTGTCGGCGTGATGCACCTCGATGCCGTGAACCTGATGCAACCAGCAGATCGGCCCGGGCAAGGCAGCCTGCAGGCGGGCACGGTTCTCCCGGACTGCAGCCGGGTCATCCCCGACATGCTCCCCGAGGTTGAGGCCGACCGCGCTGCCATCTGCCGCGCCGAAGCTGCCAGCACTGATACCTCCGGTCCTGATGGTGACAAAGGCGCGGACTCGGTCAGACACCGCCAGTTCGGGGGCAAGACCTGGCAGCTGTCCAAGTTTCGAGTTGTCGGCCTGATTGGTCATCGTTTTCCTCGGGTCGGGCGGACGGCAGGTTTGGGAAGTCCGCTACCGCTGGCCGGCACCGGCACCGGCACCGGCAGCTGCAATGCATCGAGCAAGCTCACGATGTCGGCAGGCAAGGCGCTGTGCATCTGCAGTCGAGCGCCACTCACCGGATGGTCCAACTCGAGACACCAGGCATGCAGCGCCTGACGGTCGAAGTCGCCGCGTGGGCTGCCGCCATACACGCTGTCGCCAATGAGCGGATGACCGCGGCTGGCCAGGTGCACTCTGATCTGATGCGTGCGACCGGTCTCCAGGCGGCACTCGATCGATGCGACCCGATCGCCGACCGACAGCCGCTCGATATGAGTCGTCGCCGCCTTGCCTCGATCGGCGGATACCACCGCCATGCGAAGACGGTCTCGCGGATCCCGACCGATCGGCGCCTCGATGGTCAGGCGCTCGGGCGGCACACCCTGAGTCACTGCAAAATATCGACGGCTCACGGTGCGGGCCGCAATCGCGGCGCTCAGTCTTTCGAAGGCTCGCTCGCTTCGCGCGACCATCAGCAGCCCGCTGGTGTCCTTGTCGAGCCGGTGAATGATTCCGGCTCTTGGCAGCCTGGCCGAGTCGGGTCGTGCATGCAGCAAAGCGTTCATGAGCGTGCCGCGCCAATGCCCGGGCGCCGGATGTGCCACCAGCCCGACCGGCTTGTCGATCACCATCAGGTCAGCGTCCTCATGAATGATGCTCAGCGCGATATCGTCGGGTTCGAAGGAGCGCTCGGCCTCGGTCGGCATCGGCCAGACCTCGATCGTCTCGATGCCGCGCACTCGATACCGCGGCAATACCGCCTGGCCGTCGACCGTGACCGCAGCCAGCGCAATCCATCGCTGAATACGGGTGCGCGACACATCGGGAAGCACCGAAGCCAGGAAGCGATCGAGACGCTGACCGACACCGGCGAGCGCATCGAAGCGAAGCGATTCGGGATCGGAAGCCTGACCAGGGGCAGCAGGGTCGAACTGATCGGCGCTCACGCAGGCCCCTTGGCTATAATCGACCTGTCGGTCACGCATTGATGGAGCAGTAATGACAACAGCGCGAAGCTGGAATTGGCGGCGGATTGCGACTGCGGTGACCTTGCTGGGCATGCTGGCCGGCTGCGGCATTTTCGGATCGGGCCCTGAGTACGATCCTACCGTGAAGATGACCCCGGCCGAAATTTACGCCGATGCCAAAGACCATATGAGCGAGGGTCGATGGTCGGCAGCAATCAAGCTGCTCATCAAGCTCGAATCGCGCTATCCCTTCGGCGTCTGGTCTCAGCAGGCTCAACTCGATACCGCTTACTGCCAATATCGCGATAACGAACGCATCCAGGCGCTGGTCAGCATCGAGCGATTCATTCGGCTCTATCCGACGAGTGCCCAACTCGATTACGCGTTTTATCTGAAGGGTCTGATCAACTTCAATGAGGATCTGAGCCTGCTCGGTGGGCTGGGCGGCCAGGATCTGTCGGAACGAGACCAGAAAGCCGCCCGGGAATCCTTCGAAGCCTTCCGGCAGGTGGTGGTGCGTTTCCCGAACGGCATCTATACCGAAGACGCCCGGGCCCGCATGCAATATCTCGTCAATGCCATGGCCGGCAGCGAAGTTCATATTGCCCGCTACTACTTCATCCGGGGCGCCTATCTGGCCGCCATCAACCGCGCGCAAGGCGTGATCCTCCAATACCAGGGGGCACCCGCAATCGAAGAGGCGCTCTTCATCGTGATGAAGGGCAGCGAGCAGCTTGGACTCGACCAGCAGCGAGCCGATGCCGAACGGGTGTTGCTGCTCAATTTCCCGAAGACCCCGCTGCTGGCGACTGGTCTGAAACTCGACGATCGCTCCTGGTGGGAGGTCTGGCGCTAAAGCGTCGACCAACGCCCTCAGCCGGGGTTCTCGGGCTGAGGCAGGAACGGCACGGCGTCCTCCCATCGCTCGACACGCCGAAACGGCGGCAGGCTCGCGATCAGACGGCGGCCATAGCCGCGAGTGATCAGGCGCTCGTCGCAGATCACCAGCACGCCCCGATCCGACTCGGAGCGAATCAACCGACCGGCGCCCTGTTTCAGCGCCTGCGCAGCGGCCGGCAGCTGATCATGCGAAAACGGATCCCGACCCGACCGGCGCAGCGCTTCGCCGCGGGCCTTGATGACCGGATCATCGGGCGGTGCAAAGGGCAGCTTGTCAATCACGACCAGGGACAGCGCGTCGCCCATGACGTCAACCCCTTCCCAGAAACTCGCGCTTCCCACCAGCACACCGGCGCTGGCAGCGCGAAACCGCTCGAGCAGCGAGGCCCTTGCCGCCTCTCCCTGGACCAGCCACTGCATGCCGGCAGTGTCCGTCGCATCAAGCGCGCGCAAAGCCTGCGCAATATCGCGTACTGCCCGCAAGCTGGTGCAAAGCACGAAGGCGCGACCCCGGTTGGCGACGATCAGAGGCCACACGAATTGCGCCACGCGCTGAGAAAAGCCTGGCGTCGAGGCCTCGCCGATGCCTCTAGGTATCCAGAGCGCGGCTTGCGTGGCGAAGTCGAAAGGACTCGCGAAGCGCTCGCAACGCGCATCCGACAATCCGAGCGCCTCGGTGAAATGACTGAAGTCGTCGCCGACCGACAGGGTCGCCGAGACGAAGACCCAGGCACGTGCCGGGCCAGATCGATGACGACCAAAGGCCGCAGCCACCGACAGTGGCGTGCGTCTGAGTGTGGCGTGAGGGCCGTTGGCTTCTGCCCAGACGATCGCCGGATCCTCACCCGAATCGGCCTCCGGGGTCTGCCCGTCTTCGGTCAGCACCGCCGACCACCGGGAGACCCGCTCAAGCAGCTCGGTGGCTCGCAGACCGCAACGATCGAGCTCGAGCCCACGGCCGGCATTGTTGGCGATGATTGCCGAGATCGACACCAGATCACTCGAGAGCGCATCGAGCGTATCCGGAAGATCTGCAAGCGACTTGAGCTGTGCAAGGCTCAGGCGCCGGGACAACTGGGCGCGGCTTGACGCCGGCGCCCCGGCGCCAAAACCGCGGCCACCGGTTGCGGTCGACTCATTGCCTTCCAGCACCAGACGCAAGTCGCGACTTGATTGCTCGAGGCGACCGGCCACCGATCGCCAGTCAGCCGCGTCACGCGCCTCGACAAGGCCCGCGCGGGTCAGGTCGCGTACCAGGTCCTGCAGCTGGCGAGTTGACACCGATTCGCCGAAAAACTCGGTCGCTGCCTCAGGCAACTGGTGCGCCTCATCGAAAATCACTGCGTCGACCGTCGGCAGCAATTCGGCCATCGACGATTCACGCAGCGCGAGGTCGGCGCAGAAAAGATGATGATTGACCACCACCACGTCGGCGGCCATCGCTTCGCGCCTGGCCTGAAAGACGAAGCAGCGCTTGAATTCAGGGCACTCCTGCCCGAGACAGTTGTCGCGAGTCGAGGTGGCATGCATCCAGACCGGATCATCCTCGGCAAGCGCCGTGCAATCGGCGCGATCGCCACTCAGGCTGATCTGGGCGAACTGCTTGATCTTGCGCAATTTGCCTGGCATCTGCGCATCGGCAAAGCGCCCGTCGGCCAGTTGCTGATCGAGGTGGTGGTGACAGACATAGTTCGCCCGCCCCTTGAGCAAAGCGATGCGGGTTCCCAGACCAAGCGCCGCCCTGACGGCAGGCAAGTCGCGGTGAAAGAGCTGATCCTGCAGCGGACGGGTTCCGGTCGAGACCATGGCCCGTGCGCCCGACAGCAGCAGCGGCACGAGATAGGCAAAGGTCTTGCCGGTGCCGGTGCCGGCCTCGGCAACCAGACTGCTGCGATCGGCGATGGCCAGCGCGACACTTGCAGCCAGGGTTTGCTGACCCTCACGCGCTTTGAAGGATGGCATGGCTCGCGCGAGCGCACCCTGAGCAGCCAGCGCCGCGATCGTGGCTTGCGACAGCGATGCTGCGGTCGAATCGGCCTGAGGCCGCTCGTGGCTCACCCGGGACGACTCATGCAGGGGTATCCGGAACCAGCTGTCGCTGCAAATGCATGATCGCGTCCTTGATCGCCAGCTTGCGCTTTTTCAGCCTGCGTATCGTCAGCTCGTCCAGCGGCTTACTCGACTGCAAGGCAAGCAGACTCAGGTCGAGATCACGATGCTCGATCTGGAGCTCGACGATCCGGTCATACACGGGCTGAAAATCCTGCATGGTCAAAGGGGGTCAGCAGTACAAGCTCATCGGCGGCTGCGCGACAGGCCCACGACTATAGGCCGGCTCACCACCGCACTCAAAGCACCACGGCCTTTCGGCTGTGGCATCGAGACGTCGCAAGGAATCTGAAAGACTGATGAGTCCCCAGTGGGGTTGATCCGTGGGCCGGTTCATTCAGGGTCTCGGTGCAGGTGCAGGTGCAGGTGCAGGTGCAGGTG
>CAIKZV010000518.1 GCA_903831925.1 uncultured Burkholderiales bacterium | reverse complement strand
CGGAACCCGTCGAACTCGACGACCCTCCGCCGCTGCCGCAAGCCGCCAGCATCAGTGCCGCTGCAAACGCCGTCACCGGCACCAATGTCGATCGTTTCAAGCGCTGCGTCATCGCGAACATGATGGATATTCCTAAGGTTGCATGATCCGAACCGGCAGACAGGGTATCGGACTTGTCTGACATGATCAAAAAAATGATTTTCTGAGGTCGCATGTCATCAGGGGCGACCCTTTTATACATAGACCTGCTGACAGGCGCACCAACAGGCTCATTCAGAGGCGAAATCAGAGGCTCACTCAGGTCCTCAAATCGCCGGTTCAAAGAGCCCGAGAAGGTCTTCCTGACTCAGTCCTTCGGCACCCAGCGCGCCCGACAGCACCGATTGTGCCAGTTCTGCTTTACGGGCCTGCAAGCTCAGGATGCGTTCCTCGATCGTGCCGGCGGCGATCAGCTTGTAAACAAACACCGGTCGCACCTGGCCAATGCGATGCGCGCGATCGGTGGCCTGCGCTTCGACCGCCGGATTCCACCAGGGGTCGTAGTGGATAACGGTATCTGCCGCGGTCAGGTTCAGGCCCACACCACCCGCTTTGAGCGAGAGCAGGAAGATGCGCGCATCGCCGGCCTGAAAGGCCTCGACCGCGCCGCGACGATCGTCGGTATCGCCATCGAGGCGCGTGCGATCGACCTTGGACAACTGCGCATCGGCATCGAGCGCCACTTCGATGCGATCGAGCATGGAAGTGAACTGCGAAAAGACCAGCACTTTGCGGCCTTCATCGACCAGGGTGCGCAGCAGCGTGAGAAGTTCCTCGCGTTTGGCCGAGCCGCTCACCTTGCGCGCCGCAGGCAGTGCGAGCAAAGACGGGTCGCAGCAGGCCTGGCGCAATTTGAGCAGCGCATCGAGCACCACCACCCGGCTGCGCTCCAGCCCTGCGCCGGCCAGCGCCATGCGCACGCGCTCGTCCATGGCAACCCGCACCGATTCATAGAGGTCGCGCTGCTCGCGACCGAGCTCGACACGATGGATGATGTCGGTGCGCGCAGGCAGCTCGGTGAGAACGGCCGCCTTGGTCCGGCGCAAGAGAAAGGGCCGGATGCGCTGCGCAAGCGAGTGCAGGCGGTCGGCAGCTTCAGGGCCGTCGCCACGACGCTCGATCGGGCCGCGAAAGCGCAGCCGAAAGGCCTCCTCTCGGCCAAGCAGACCCGGCACCACGAACTGCATCACCGACCACAGCTCACCCAGGTGATTCTCGAGCGGCGTGCCAGTCAGCGCAATCCGGTGCGAGGCCCGCAACGCCCTGATCGCGCCGGCTGCGCGGGTGCGCGGATTCTTGACCAGATGCGCTTCATCGGCGATGACCACATGCCAGCGCTGCGCTTCGAGCACATCGCGATCGCGCGGCAGCAGGGCATAGCTGGTGAGGACCAAGTCGTGATCGGCGATCTGATCGAATCGCAGCGACCGGTCGCTGCCGGTCAGCGCCAGCACGCGCAACTCGGGGGCATGGCGTCGCGCTTCGTCCTGCCAGTTGAAGATCAGCGAGGTGGGTGCCACCACCAGCGCAGGCCTGGTCAGCCTGCCGGCCGCACGCTCGCATTCGAGATGCGCCAGGACCTGCACGGTCTTGCCAAGCCCCATGTCATCGGCCAGAACGCCGCCGGTGCCGCTGGCCGCGATGAACTGCAGCCAGGCCAGGCCCTGCTGCTGATAGGGGCGCAACCTTGCCTTGAAGGACGGCGGCGGCTCGACCGCAGGCAGGCCCTCGAAGGACTCGGACAATGCGCGCAGTGACGACAGCGATTCGGGCAGCGCCACCCCCGGCGAGAGTGCGGCAAGCGAGGCTGCCGCTGCGGCATCCAGCCGCATCGAGGCCCTGAAGCCGGCCAGGTCGCCATCG
>CAIKZV010000517.1 GCA_903831925.1 uncultured Burkholderiales bacterium | reverse complement strand
GAGCTGTATGGGTCGGAGGCCGACGAACTCTTTGCACCGGCGCCGGTCGACTCAGCCAGCGCGCCTCGAGCGCCTGATTTTTCGGCCGGTGTGGCGTCGGCCGCCTGATGGTCACTGCCCTGAAGCCCCGGCCCGGCAGCATCGGAGCTGCAATGTCGCGTCACCTTTGCAAGCCTGCCTTTCGCAATCATCCACAGGAGCCTCTCATGTTCAGAACCCTTGTTGCCGGCGCGGTCCTCGGCCTGTCCCTGACTGCCGCCCAGGCGCAGCAGCAGATCAATTTCGGCATCATTGCCACCGACTCGGCGAGCGTCCAGCGCGAGCGCTGGGAGCCCTTCTTCCGTGACATGGAAAAGAAGACCGGCTTGAAGGTGAATTCCTTTTACGCCCCCGACTACGCCGGTGTGATCGAAGCGATGCGCTTCGACAAGGTCCAGGTTGCCTGGATGGGCAACAAGGCTGCGATGGAGGCGGTTGATCGCGCCAACGCCGATGTGTTTGCGCAGGTGGTCTATGCCGACGGGACGCTGGGCTATTACTCGCTGCTGATCACGCAGAAAGACAGCCCCTACAAGAGCGTCGAGGATGTCTTCAAGAACGGGCAGTCGATCAACTTCGGCATGGGTGACCCGAACTCGACCTCGGGCTTCCTGGTGCCGAGCTATTACCTCTTCGCACTCAACAAGATCGACCCGCGCACCACCTTCAAGACAGTTCGCAACGCCAGCCACGGCGCCAATCTGCAGGCGGTGCTCAACAAGCAGCTTGATGTTGCTGCCAACAACACCGAAGAGATCGACAAGCTCAAGGCAGCAAAGCCCGAGCTCTATGAGCAGTTGCGCATCCTGTGGCGCAGCCCGCTGATTCCGAGCGACCCGTTCGTGTGGCGCAAGGACCTCGATCCGGCCGTGAAAAAGAAGATCAAGGACTTCGTGCTGGCCTATGCCCAGAAGGATCCCGAGGAAAAGGCGATCCTGAAGAACATCTACAACTACGGCGGTTTCCGCGATTCGTCGAGTGCGCAGCTGCTGCCGATCCGTCAGCTCGAGCTCTACAAAGACCGCAGCAAGATCGAGAATGATGCGGCCATGAACGAGGCCGAGAAAAAGGCCAAGCTGGCCGAGATCGACAAGAAGCTGGCCGAGCTCAATACCCTGCTTGCTCAGACAACGAAGTAAGTCGACGCGTCTTTTCCTGCAGGTCACGTCATTGTGTTGACCCCCGCCGCCGAACAACTCCTCGCCCGACATCACAGCGAGCAGCGTCGCGGCTGGGGCTGGTATGCCGGCTGGGCAGTGGCGCTCGGCATCCTGGCCTGGGCCTGGCGCGGCGCGGAGATCCGCCCGGGTGACCTGATTCGCGACTCGCGCAATATGGCGACCTACGCGAAAGATTTTTTTCCGCCTGATTTTCACGACTGGCGAATTTATGCCCGCGAAATGATCGTGACCGTCCAGATCGCGATCTGGGGCACGCTGCTGGCAATTGTCGTGGCGGTGCCCTGCGCGCTGGCGAGTTCGAGCAATCTCGTGCCGCGCTGGGTCTATCAGCCGATGCGCAGGCTGATGGATGCCTGTCGTGCAATCAACGAGATGGTCTTTGCGATGCTGTTCATCGTCGCAGTCGGCCTGGGGCCGTTTGCCGGGGTGCTCGCGCTCTTCGTGCATACCACCGGGTCGCTCTCGAAGCTGTTTTCCGAAGCGGTCGAGGCGATCGACCCGCGGCCGGTCGAGGGCGTGCGCGGCACCGGCGCCTCGGCACTGCAGGAGATCGTCTATGGCGTGATCCCGCAGGTGCTGCCGCTGTGGATCTCGTATGCGCTCTATCGCTTCGAATCGAACGTGCGCTCGGCCTCGGTGGTCGGCATGGTGGGCGCAGGCGGCATCGGCGTGGTGTTCTTCGAGGCGATCCGCGGTTTTCAATATGCGCAGACCTGTGCGCTCCTGATCATCGTGGTGGTGGTGGTCTCGGTCATTGACCTGATCTCGTCCTGGCTGCGCTCGAAGGTGACATGAGCGGCGATCGCGACACTGCGAGCGGCCCCGCCGGGGCGGGCCAGTGGGCGCGACCGTGGTCTGTCCATCATCCGGTCGCGGTGCACTTCGGCTGCGGCGCGCTCGATGCGCGGCTCGCCGAACTGGTGGGCGATCGCCGGGCGCTGCTGCTGATCTATCCCGAGGCCATCGGCGGGCCCTTGCACCAGCGCCTGACGGCGCTGCTCGGTGATCGATGCGCCGGTGTCATGGCGGCGCCGGCGGCCAATCCGGATCTCGAGTCGCTCGAATCGCTGCACAGCGCACTGTGGTCGTCTGAACATGGCGCACAGTGCCTGGTGGCGGTGGGTGGCGGCTCGACCATCGATACCGCCAAGGGGCTCGCACTGGGTACGTCTGGCACGCCAGCCGGCGGCTTTTCGGCGCTGCGTGCGCATCTGCGCGACGGCGTCGCCTTTGAGCCGAGCGAGCGTCTTGCCCTGATCGCGGTGCCGACCACGGCCGGCACCGGCAGCGAGGTCACGCCGTGGGCGACGCTGTGGGATCGTTCGTCCGCCAAAGGCGTCAAGCGCTCGCTGCATCGCGCCGACACCTGGCCCGAGGCTGCGCTCATCGACCCGGTGCTGACCCTGTCGTGTCCGCCGGCGCTCACCCTGGCCAGCGGGCTGGACGCCCTGTCGCATTCGCTCGAGGCGATCTGGAACCGCGGTGCCAATCCTTATTCCGATGTGCTCGCGGTGCAGGCTGCGCGCGGTGTCCTGACGACGCTGCCGGCGTTGCTCGATGCGCCGCAATCGCTGCCGCTGCGCGAGGCGATGTCGCGGGCCGCGCTGCTGGCCGGGCTGGCCTTTGCGCAAACCCGTACCGCGCTGGCCCATGCGCTGTCTTACGACATCACCCTGATGCGCGGCACCCCGCATGGCCTGGCCTGTTCGTTTTCGCTGCCCGAGGTCTGGCGGCGCGCGCGCGGGCTCAGCGCCGAGCGCGACGCAGTGCTTGCGCAGGTGCTCGCGGGTATCGCGCCGCCCAAGCTGCCGACAGGTGCGGTCGATGAAGGTGCGGTCGATGAAGCCGCGCCTGATGCGCCGCAGTGGCTTGAGCGCTGGCTTGCTGCGCTCGGCGTCTCGACCCGCTTTGCCGACTACGGTCTGGACGATCCCGATGCGGCGATCCGCGCCGTGCTCGATTCGCCGCGCGGGCGCAATTTCATCGGAGCCGACCTGTGAGCCTTCATTCCAACGACCTTGCCCGCTGGCTGCAGCAGGGCGGTGCCGAGCGCTATGGCGACGAGCCGGCCACGCTGCTGTCGCATCTGCTGCAATCGGCCTGGCGCGCGGCTGAGGCCGGTTTGCCTGATTCGCTGATCGTGGCCTGCGGCCTGCATGACATCGGCCATGCCTGGCTGGTCTGCCATCAGGGCGCGGTGCTCGAGCGCAATGATCTTCATGAAGACCTGGGTGCCGATCTGCTGGCGCCGCTGCTGCCGCCCTCGGTGGTCGGTCCGGTGCGCCTGCATGTGGCGGCCAAGCGCTACCTGTGCGCGATCGAGCCGACTTACCACGACGGCCTGTCGGCCGGCTCGCGTCATTCGCTGGCGATGCAGGGCGGGCCGATGGACGCGGCCGAATCGCGCGAATTTGCCGCCCTGCCGTGGGCGGCCGATGCGCTGCAGCTTCGGCGCATCGATGACCTCGCCAAGTGTGTCGATGCGCCCGAGATGGCGCTGCCCGAGCTGATGCGGCGCATCGAGTCGATCGCGACCTTGCGCTGAGGCGGCAAGTCGAGGCGATCGCATTCCAGGGCGCAAGCGCGGCACCGCGCACCGGGCGCTCATCGCCCGGGCTGGCTACACTGCGGGCTTTGATCCAGAACCTTGCAGGGAGTATCAGCCATGAGCATCAACAGACTCGGCATCATCGGCGCCGGCACCATGGGCAACGGCATCGCTCAGGCGTGTGCCATCAGCGGCATCGAGGTGGTGATGGTCGACATCGCGCAAGCCGCGGTCGACAAAGGCCTGGCCACGGTGGCCGCGAGCCTTGAGCGGCTGGTCAAGAAGGAAAAAATGAGCGCTGCCGATCGCGATGCGGCGCTGGCGCGCATTCGCGGATCGGTCAGCTACGACGACCTCAAAGGCCTGCCGCTGGTGATTGAAGCGGCGACTGAAAACGAGCCGATCAAGGTCAAGATCCTCAAGCAGCTCGACGGCCTGCTCTCGGCCGACGCGATCATCGCCACCAATACCTCGTCGATCTCGATCACCCGGCTGGCCGCCTCGACCCAGCGCGCCGACCGCTTCATCGGCCTGCATTTTTTCAACCCGGTCGCGATGATGGCGCTGGTCGAACTCATCCGCGGTCTGCAGACCAGCGATGAGACGCTGGCGGCAATGCAGTCGCTGGTGTCGCGGCTCGGCAAAACGCCGATCACGGTGCGCAATTCACCGGGCTTCGTGGTCAACCGGATTCTTGTTCCGATGATCAACGAGGCCTTCTTCGTGCTGGCCGAAGGCATGGCCAGCGCCGAGGACATCGATGCCGGCATGAAGCTCGGCTGCAATCAGCCGATCGGCCCGCTGGCACTCGCCGACCTGATCGGTCTGGATGTGGTCCTGGCGGTGATGGAGGTCTATGTGACCGAATTCGCCGACTCGAAGTACCGGCCGTGCCCGCTGCTCAAGGAGATGGTCGCGGCAGGGCGTCTGGGTCGCAAGACCGGCCGCGGCGTCTACACTTACTGATCCGCGCCAACTGCCAACCTAAGAAACCCCACCATGATGTCGACATCCTCTGCTGAAACGCCTCCGATCGATCGCGCCGCCTTCGAGGCCAGGCTGGTGCGCGAGGGTTATCTCGAGTCGGAGGTCAAGACCATCGAAGCCGGCAAGTTGATCGGCGAGCACAGCCACGACTACGACGTCCTGGCGCTGGTGCTCGACGGTGAAGCCACGATCGCCTGCGGCCCGGTGCCGCAGACCTTTCGCACTGGCGATATCGTCGAGGTGGCGGCGGGTGTGGTGCACACCGAGCACTACGGCCCGCAGGGATACACCTTCCTGGTGGGACGCCGCCGGCGCTGAGCCCGCTCAGTCGGTCGCGACGATCACCTTCCCGAGATGGCTCATCGACTCGGTTGCCTCGTGGGCACTGGCGATGTCGTCAAGCGAAAAAGTCTTGTAGAACTGGTGGCGCAGGCTGCCTGCCTCGAGCGCGCGGGTGATCCAGGCGGCCGCGTCGTCATGGGCTGCACGTGACATCGCATAGACCAGCACGAAGCGCGCGGTGAGGTCTTTCGAGAGCATCGGCCAGAAGGGCAGCGTGGGGTCCGGCACCGCGTCGGAGGCATAGCTTGCAATCGCGCCGCCGGTCTTGAGTGCGGCCACATTGGTGGCGAGGTTGGCGCCGAAGGCGACCTCGACCACCCGGTCGACAGCGCTTTGCGCACCGGTGATCTCGGCAAGGCGCTGCGCGACCGGCTCGCTGCGATAGTTGATGACCTCATGGGCGCCGGCTTCGCGGGCGCGCGCGGCCTGCTCGTCGCGGCTGACGGTGGCAATGACGCGGGCGCCTTCGAGGCGGGCGATCTGCACCGCATACCAGCCGACCGAGCCTGCCCCGCCGGTGACCAGGACCGTCTTGCCGGTGACAGGGCCGTCGGCCATCACGCAGCGGTGCGCGGTCATCGCCGGAATGCCCATGCAGGCGCCGGCTTCAAACGAGGTGTTCTCGGGCAGTCGCACCGCCTTGTGCTCGGGCACGACCGAATATTGCGCAGCCGTTCCCCAGAAGCGGCCGAGCGTGGCCTCGTAGACCCAGACCCGCTCGCCGATGCGCGCACTCGGCACGCCCGCGCCGACCGCGTCGATGACGCCGGCGCCATCCTGATGCGGGATCACGAAGGGAAAGGGCATGACGACGTTGCCGCGGTGGCCGCCGCGCTGCTTGGTGTCTGACGGATTGACCGCAGAACGGTGGATCCGCACGCGGACTTCGCCGGCGGCCGGTTCGGGTGTCGGGCGTTCGCCCACGGTCAGGACCTCGCGAACCGGGCCTTTGCGCTCATACCAGGCGGCTTTCATGGTGTGCTCCTCAAAGTGGCAGTGATCGGGCGCGAGTGTGCGCCCAGCAGGTGGAAATGCATGTGAACAGGGATGCGGACAGGGATGCGAACAGGCTCGCGCCTGGGCCGGGGCTGCCAGCGCAGATCGGCCCGCGCCGTGTCAGCGGTCGCGAGCTTGCAGTCGTCCTGACATCAGACCGAGGCGAGTGCAGCGACCGGATAGAGCAGTCCGAGCCCGGTGGTGATGGTCTCGAGCAGTGCGCGGCCGCGTGCCAGTGGGGCGTCGAGCAGCAGGAGATGGTCGAAGGCGTCGACGCTGACGAGGGTTGCGCGAAGCGGCTCACGCGCACTGTCGGTGCGAGGCAGGTCGCCGGACTCGCGCGACTCGGTTTCGAACAGGCGAAAGGCATCGCGTTCGCGTGCGGCGCGCGAACGACCGCAGGTCTCGACCACCGATAGCGCGACGGCGGTGGGTCGGCTGCCCCCAAGCGGCTGAGCCTGGCCGTGCTGGCCTTGCTCGGCAGTGCACAGGTCACGCAACTGCG
>CAIKZV010000516.1 GCA_903831925.1 uncultured Burkholderiales bacterium | reverse complement strand
ATGATCCGCTCGATCTGCGCTCGTCTGTCGCGATGGTGATCGACCAGCAGACCGGTGAAGCCATCTTCCAGAAAAACGCTGATGCGGTGCTGCCAATCGCGTCGATCACCAAAGTCATGACCGCCATGGTGGTGCTCGATGCCGGCCTGTCGGGCGCCGATGTTCTCGAGGTCACCGAGGCCGACCGCGATACCGAGCGGCACAGCAGTTCCAGGCTGCCGATCGGCTCGCGATTGTCTCGCGCCGAGCTTCTCAATCTGGCGCTGATGTCGTCCGAAAACCGCGCGGCTAGTGCCTTGTCGCGCAACTACCCGGGCGGTCAGGTCGCCTTCGTCAGGGCCATGAATGCCAAAGCGGCCGCCATCGGCATGTCGGACAGCCATTTTTCGGATCCGACCGGGCTGTCGAGCGACAACGTTGCCAATGCCCGGGATCTGGCGCGGATGGTGCGCGCGGCCTCGGCTTATCCGCTCATTCGGCAGTACTCCACCGCCAGTGAAGCCACCGTCGATCTTGGCCCTCGCCAGGTGACCTTTCGCAGCACGAATCGCCTGATCGACGATCCTGCCTGGGAGATCGGTATGCAAAAGACCGGTTATATCTCCGAAGCCGGTAAGTGCCTGGTGATGCAGGCGCGCATCGAATCGCGCACGATGATCATCGTTCTGCTTGATGCAAGCGGCGCGCAATCGCGATTTGCCGATGCCCAGCGGCTGCGCCGCTGGATGACGGAGCGGCTACGCCTCGATCCCACGCTGGTCCAGGCGGAAGCCCGTTCCTGAGCGTTCGCGGCGGCCAGTCCGCCGCACTCACCTGACCGCCGCCAGTCCGCCGCACTCACCTGACCGCCGCCAGTCCGCCGCACTCACCTGACCGCGGCTAGTCCGCCGCGTCGAATCCGATGGCAGCCGAGATCTGTCCGGCGGTGTTCACCAGCAATTCGATCCAGTCGTCCTGGAGAAAGTCGGCTGGCGCCGAAATCGACAGTCCTGCGACCAGTTTGCCACCATCGTCGCGCACCCCTGCGGCAATGCATCGCACACCGAGTTCAAGCTCCTCGTTGTCGCGGGCATAACCGCGGCTGCGCACGAGTGAGAGTTCGCGCTCGAGTTTGTCTGCGCTGGTAATGCTGTTGCGGGTATGACCCGCGAGTCCGGTGCGGGTGCCATAGGCGCGCACATTGCGCGGATCGTCGGCGGCCAGAAAGAGTTTGCCGACCGAGGTCAGATGCAGCGGTGCTCGGCCACCCACGGCGCGAACAACCTGCATGCCACTGCGTTCTGAGACCGCGCGCTCGATATAGACGATCTCATCGCCCTGACGGATTGACAGATTGACCGGCTGGTGAGTGAGCCTGTGCAGCTCGCGCATCGGTGCCAGCGCTGCATCGCGCACATTGAGTCGCGCTTTCACCAGGTTGCCGAGTTCAAGAAGGCGAATACCCAACTGATAACTGCCGGGTTCCGATCGGTCGACCAGGCGTGAGACCACCAGATCGTTCAGGATGCGATGCGCGGTCGAAGGGTGAAGCCCGGTGCGCCGAGACAGCTCCTTGAGGCTGACCGCTTCCGGATGTTCGGCCAGCGCGTCGAGCAGCGAGACCAGGCGATCGATGACCTGGATCGCGGTGCGCGACCCGGCATCAGAGGCGGAATTGTCGTCGTCGTTTCGGTGTTGGACCATCTGGCGGTATCGTGCGTCATCCCGAGGGGATGCGTGTTTGTGGATCGTGATACGTTATATCGCTTTGTGAAATCGATGTCGAGGCAGGAGGGGTGCCGCTTGAAAGTTGGCTTGTTCATTACCTGTCTGGTGGATGTCATGCGGCCCGAAATCGCCGAGGCAAGCGTCAGGCTGCTCGAGTCGGCGGGCTGCACGGTCGAGGTGCCGATGACCCAGACCTGCTGCGGACAGCCTGGCTACAACTCGGGCGACAGTGTTGCGGCACGCGATCTGGCCCGAAAGTTCCTCACCGAGTTCGAAGGCTTCGACTATGTCGTGATGCCCTCCGGCTCCTGTGGTGGGATGGTCCGTCAGCATTTTCCGGCGCTGTTTGCCGACGACCCTGATCTGCGTAACCGCATCGATGCGCTGGCCCAGAAGACCTTCGAATTGACCGCCTTTCTGCATGACGTGATCGGCGTCAGCGCGCTGCCCGGCCGATTTGCCGGTGAGATCACCTATCACGATTCTTGCAGCGGCCTGCGCGAACTCGGCGTGCAGGCGCAGCCGCGCGCCCTGCTGGCGCTCAACCCGTCCATCCGTCTCACCGAGATGAAGGATGCGCGCGCCTGCTGCGGCTTCGGCGGAACCTTTGCCGTCAAGTACGGTGATATCTCGAGCGCGATCGTCGACGAAAAGATCGGGCACATCCATGCCAGCGGCGCATCCTGCGTGGTGCTCGGCGACCTCGGTTGCATGCTCAATATCGAGGGCCGCCTGCGTCGCACCGGCGACAACACCACCCGCGTGCTCCATATCGCGCAAGTGCTGGCCGGCACCGCGTCGGATGCGCCGTCACCTTCTGCCACCGACGAGGCGCGCTGATGCAGGTTCAATCGATGCACTTCAAGGCGCGCAGCGGTGAAAAACTGGCTGACTTGCGACTGCAGCAGAATCTGAAGGTGCTCTCGCAGCGCTGGACCGTCGGGCGGACGAATGCGATCGCAGAGCTCGACGATTTCGAGGCCACACGCGACGAGGCGGTCAGTCGACGCAATCGTGCGCTGGCCAATCTCGATGTCTGGCTCGAGCGCTTTGAGGCGCAGGCCACCGCACGAGGCGCCACCGTGCTCTGGGCCGAGACACCTGAAGAGGCCTCGACACTAGTCGTCGAAATCGCCCGGCGCCACGAGGTGGCCAAGGTCACCAAGTCGAAGTCGATGGTCTCGGAAGAGATGGCGCTCAACCGTCATCTCGAGGCGGCCGGCGTCAAGGTGGTCGAGACTGATCTGGGCGAATACATTCTGCAGATCAATGACAACGAGCCGCCGTCGCATATCGTGGCGCCGGTGGTCCACAAAAGTAAGGACGAGGTCTCAGACCTGTTTGCACGGGTGCACAAGCGCCCGCGCCTGACCGACATTCCGCAGATGACCCGCGAGGCGCGAGAGTTCTTGCGGCCCCAATTCCTGTCGTCTGACATGGGCGTGTCGGGCGGCAATTTCCTGATTGCCGAGACTGGTTCGGTGGCGGTCTTCACCAATGAAGGCAACGAGGGCATGTGCACCGTGCTGCCGCCCAAGGTTCATGTGGTGGTGACCGGCATCGAGAAAGTGATTCCCACGCTTGAGGACCTGGCCACGATGGCCCGTTTGCTGCCGCGATCGGCCACCGGGCAGTCGATCTCGAACTACTTCTCGATTCTCACCGGCCCGCGCGCGCCGGGCGAACAGGACGGCCCCGAGCACATGTATTTCGTGCTGGTCGACGGCGGGCGCAGTGGTCTGCTGGGCGGTGAATTCCAGGACATGCTGCGCTGTATCCGCTGCGGCGCCTGCATGAATCACTGTCCGGTCTATCAGAAGATCGGCGGCCATACCTATGGCTGGGTCTATCCTGGCCCGATGGGCTCGGTGCTGACGCCGTCCTATGTCGGCCTCGAAAAAACGCTCGATCTGCCGCAGGCAGCCACCCTTTGCGGCGAGTGTCATGTGGTCTGCCCGATGAAGATTCCGTTGCCCGATCTGCTGCGCAAGTTGCGCGAGCGGCAGTTCGAGCGCGGCCTGCGACCGTGGCGTGAGCGTCTGGGCCTGGCAGCCTGGGCGTTTGCCGCAAAGCGCCCGGCAATTTATCGACCGCTCGCCCGCATCGGTGCCCGTGTGCTGGGCTGGATGGGCGGCGACGCTCATCGCATCGCGCGCCTTCCGGGCGGATCCGGATGGAGTCTTTATCGGGACATGCCCGCGCCAGTCGGGCCGACCTTCAAGGAGCGCTGGGCAAAGCAGGCGGGGCGAACGCCGCCTCGCTGACCGCGAGGTGTCGTGCCTGCCGCTGCGGCGCGGCACTTGTATCCCGATCGATCAGGCCCAGGCCACGGGCCATGAAGGCCGGTCGACCCTGGGCGCCGCTGCGGGCATAGTCGGCGGCAATCAATTGGATGAGTGCTGCCTGATCGCCGCCATCGACGTCGACCAGCCATGCGAGCAAGGCTTCGGCGCGCGCCTCCAGCGACTGCTGGTGAGTCGCCTGAGCGTGTTCGTGCAGCCAGTCCGAGAACGCCATGAAGCGTGCGAACGGCGCTTCACCCAGCAACCGAGGCAGGGTGCCCCCAAAGCGCCCCGAATTGCCATAGAGGTCCCAATAGCGGGCAAACCGCGAGATGCGGGCCAGATCGTTGGCTGACAGCGCATCGGTCTCGATCACCTCGTAAGGCGGTGTCGGCGAAAAGCGCAGGCCGAAGGCCTCGGTGTGTCGGGCAATCGGCGCGCCGCGCAGGCGTTTGAGGATGCCGACCTGGATCTCGTGCGGGCGCAGCGCCACCAGCCGATCGAAGCCCGCGCCAAAACTGGCCAGATCTTCGCCCGGCAGTCCGGCGATCAGATCGACATGCAGATGGGCCCGGCTGTGCTCGCGCAGCCAGCGCAGATGGCTTTCGGCGCGGGCATTGTCCTGGCGCCGGCTGATGCGTGCCTGAACCTCGGGGTTCCAGGTCTGGATGCCGATCTCGAACTGCAGTGCGCCGGCCGGAAAACGCACGATCGCCTCGCGAAGCATATCGGGCAGATGGTCGGGCACGAGTTCGAAATGCGCGAAGACCGGATCGTCGGGCGTCGCCTCGATCCGCTGTATGAAAAAGTCGAGGATCGCCCGGCCGGTCTGCGCCTTGAGGTTGAAGGTGCGGTCGACGAACCTGAATCGCCGCGCGCCGCGCCGATGCAATTGCTCCAGTTGCTCGAGGATCTGGTCGAGCTCGAAAGGCCAGGCAGTCTTGTCGAGCGCCGACAGACAGAACTCGCACTTGTAGGGGCAGCCGCGCGAGGCCTCGACATAGAGGTTGCGATGGGCGATGTCGATATCGCTGTAATGCGCATAGGGCAGCACCAGCGCATCGAGTTCGGGCTGCACGCCGGCGATTACTTTCATGAGGGGGCGCGGCCCGTCGAGCAACTGGCGCGCCAGCACGGCAAAGCTAAGGTCGGCCGGGCCGGTGATCACATGGTCGGCCCTCTGCACGATCGTCTGCCCCTGCACCTCGTGGCTGACTTCCGGGCCGCCGATCACGATCCTGATTGCGGGCGCCACCTCGCGCAGGCGCGCGATCAGCTCGGTTGTGCGCTCGACATTCCAGATGTAGACGCCCAGCCCGACAATGCTCGGATTGCCTTCGAGGAGCCGCTCGACCACCTGATCAAGCGGCGTTGCAATCGTGAACTCATCGATGCGAGCGCGCGACTGCAGCTCGCCCAGGTTGGCATAGAGATAGCGCAACCCGAGCGAGGCATGCGACCAGCGGGCGTTGAGCGTGGCAAGCACGATGTCTGTCATTGGCCGATTCTACGTTCGCCATCGTCCGTACCTGCCGCCGCGTCGCCCAGACCTGCGCCGGGTTAGACTTCCCGGATCATGACCACGCCCGCCGAACCCCATCGCAGCACGCTCTCCGACATGGAGCTGCGGGTCCTTGCGCTCGAAAAGCTGCTGATCGACAAGGGCTATGTCGAGGCCCGCGCGCTCGACGCCCTGATCGACACCTACGAGCACCGGGTCGGGCCGCGAAACGGCGCAAAAGTGGTGGCACGTGCCTGGGTCGATGACGACTATCGCGCACGCCTGCAAGCCGATGCCACCGCGGCCATCGCCGAGTTCGGCTACACCGGTCGACAGGGCGAGCACATGGTCGCGCTCTTCAATGAGAAGGATGTCCATCATCTGGTGGTCTGCACCCTGTGCTCCTGCTATCCCTGGCCGGTCCTGGGCCTGCCGCCTGCCTGGTACAAATCCGCGCCCTATCGATCGCGCGCGGTGATCGATCCGCGTGGTGTGCTGGCCGATTTCGGGCTTGAGCTGCCGGCGCAGACCGAATTACGGGTTTTTGATTCGACCGCCGAGTTGCGCT
>CAIKZV010000515.1 GCA_903831925.1 uncultured Burkholderiales bacterium | reverse complement strand
TGCGAGCAGCGCTACGGCGAGGTCGAAGTCGAGCGCGTGCTTGATGCCTGCCATGCGCTCTCGAGCCACGGCGTCGACCGCTACAAGCGCCCCAACAAGCGATCGCTCGCCCAGGAACAGGCCCGCCTGAAAGATCGCGAGATCCATCTGCAGCAGCAGGTCAACGACCTGTGGCGCACCCTGCCGCGCAACCTGCGCGACGACGCCGCCGAGGCACCCCGAGCCTTTCCTGCCGAGCCACAGGAAAACCTGCTCTATTTCGTCGAGAAACACGCACCGCTGCTTGAGCCGTGGCAGCGCGAACTGGCCCGTATCGTGCGCAAGATCTCGCAATATTTTTATCCGCAGCGCCAGACCCAGGTGATGAACGAAGGCTGGGCCACCTTCTGGCACTACACCATCCTGCAGACTCTTTACGACGAAGGCCGGGTCAGCGACGCCTTCATGTTCGAAGTGCTGGGTTCACACACCAATGTGCTGACCCAGCCCAATTTCGACAGCCCGCGCTACAACGGCATCAATCCCTATGCGCTCGGCTTTGCGATGTTTCGCGATATCCGGCGCATCTGCGAAGCGCCGACCGATGAAGACCGCCGCTGGTTCCCCGATATCGCGGGCAGCGACTGGCACAAGACCCTCGACTTTGCGATGCGCAACTTCAAGGATGAAAGCTTCATTGCGCAGTTCCTGTCGCCCAAGCTGATTCGCGATTTCAGGATGTTCTGCCTGGTGGATGACGATGCCGAATCGACGCGACGCATCGGCGCGATTCACAACGACGAAGGCTACAAGCTGGTTCGCGAATCGCTCGCGCGGCAATATTCGCTGGCCGAGCGCGACCCCGATATTCAGGTGGTGTCGGTCGACCTCGAAGGCGACCGATCGCTCACCCTGCATCATTTCCAGCATGCACGCCGACCGCTTGCGCCCGAATGCGAACGCGTGGTTCGTCATCTGGCCGAACTGTGGGGCTTTACCGTCAAGCTCGAGACGCGCACCGAAGACGGCCGCATCCTGCCGCTGCATGAATGCCGCATGGAGCCACGGCAACGCCGCCTGAGCGGCAGTGCCGCCACCACCGCACTGCGGCGGATGGGCACACGCTGAGGCGGCCGATTGGCTCCTCGGATTGGCAGGTCTTATTGGCGTGTCTTATTGGCACGGCCGATGAGACTGACGACAGCTTCGTATTCCGGATCAAAAGCGCCGGGGGTTACGATTACAACCCGCCACCGAGATGGCCCGTTGAGGGACTGCGGCTAAATCGGCTGCTGCCGGACCCAAATAAGCCTGCCAGGTAAACGTCAGCTTGATGCGGGAAACGCCCGTTCAAGCACGCGGTTCGAAGACCCGGATCCGACCCAAAGCTGCCCTTCCTGATTCTCCAAAGCAGCCCTTCGCTCGGACCGACTTCTTATCGGTTCTACATCTCCGAAGCAGCCGTTGGTGGCTACCGGCTCCCGGCCAGAAGCTGTCGTTGGTGATCTGCTCAGAGTTTTCTCTGCCGGCCTGCCTTGGATGACCGGTTTTCGGCGGGCAACTTGAGGTCTGCCTTCGCTTGTCTTGGCCAATTGGAGTCGATTGGTCCCCCTTGGTGAACAGCCGGCTGAACTTGGATGCTGACCGTGTGATTCGGCTGAGAAGGAAGCAAGCTCAGACAGCCGCATCGGGTCTTGACCCTTACGTCTGTAAAGCGGATGATGGTGTGTATTACACACGTATACTAGTG
>CAIKZV010000514.1 GCA_903831925.1 uncultured Burkholderiales bacterium | reverse complement strand
GGCGCCGAGGTCAAGAAGGAGCGCGAGGAAAAGAAGAATGGCCGCAAGCTGTCGGTACATTGAATCGCATGGGGTCGCGCCGCGCGTCGGCGCGACCTGAAGACCCGAGTTCACCTCAGGCCGATACCCGATTCGGGCTGATGCCTTTCGCGCGAGCCCGCGACCGTTTTTCGTCACTGCCCCGCCCGGCCCTGTCATCGACCATCCCGCGGGTCATTCGGGAAAATGCCTTGAGCGCCTCGAAATCGAGAATGCCAATCTCGCGATTGTCGACACTGATGAAGCCCCAGTGGGCAAGCTCGCCGAACGAACGGCTGACAGTTTCGTGCGCGACCCCGAGGTGGCTCGCGATATCGCGCCGACTCATCGGCAGGCGCAATTGCCGCGATGATTGACCGTAGACCGCCATCCGGGCCGAACGCTGCAGCAGAAATCGCGCAAGCCTGACTTCGGAGGCGACCGCCGCCATCACCTCGGCGATCTCACTGGCGCGCGCGAGCTGGCTGCTGAGCGCATGCTGCAGGCCAATGTCGAGTGCACCGACCCGATGGCGAAGCCCGTCGATTTCGCGCAGGCTCAGTGCATAAACGCTGGCCTCTTCGAGCGCAATCGCGCTGGCGGGATGGCGGCCGTTGCAAAGCGCATCGAAGCCCAGCACCTCGGCGCGCCCTGCGAACCCCAGGACCTGCTCGTAGCCATCCTCGGCAATCCGCAGCGTCTTGAAGGTGCCGCAACGCACGATATGCACCGCGTCGGCCTGAGCGCCCTCGTGAAAGAGCGTCGAGCCGGCACTGACCCGTCGCAGCGGGACCAGAATCGTATCGCTCAGTCTGCGATCGTCAGGCTCGACGCCCAGCAGCACGAGCAGATCCGTCAGTCTGCCCTGAGGCGCTTCGGCTGCCGAAGGGATCGGTCTGACATACCAGGCCTGCTGAGGGCCGGTCTGGTTCGTATCCTGTGATCGTTCCTGGAACATACGCACCCCGCTGATAGCCTGTCGAGTCGCGCCGGACGACGCATCGCTACAGGCTGTTCCTGCGGGGCCTTCATCGCTATCGGCGGGATCTGTGACTTGCGGGTGGAAGTACCGCCTCAGGGTAAGGAGGACGCCCCGGCATGCTGGAGGACTGATCTGACTCGAGCGGTGCCGCGCGTGCCAGCGCACAGCCATTGACCGTCATGCTGGGCCGACTGACTTTGCGTTTTTGCCGTGTCTCGGACATCCTGAGCCTCGCTGATCCTGCAAGCGCGCCCGCCAGCGTCATGCCTAACCCGAGACCGACTGATGATCTCCGCCTTCCTGCATGCTGACGACCCGATTGTGTTCGGCGCGATCTTTGCGGTGTATGCCCTGAGTGCCGTGATGATTCACCTGTTCTGCTTTGACCGCAGGACACGCGCTTTCGCATCGAGTTTCAGCGGAGTGGTTGCCCCCTTTTTCATGGTGGCATTGACCATGTTCTCGCTGACCGCGGCCTTTCTTGGGGCCTCGGTCTGGTCCAACTTCCAGAGCAATTCGGATGCAGTCAAAAAAGAGAGCGTTGCAATCGCCTCTTATATTGCCTATGTCGATGCCTTTCCGGATCTCAAAAAGGAGGGCTTGCACGAACTCGCGCGAGCCTATGCCGCCTCGGTCATTGAGGTCGAATGGCCGCTGATTGCGCAATCGAAGGATTCACCCGATACCGAGCGGCTGTTTTCGCAGTTCTTGCACAGGACGGTTGCGGTGATATCGCAGCTCGAAAGCCCCTCACCGGCGCTGTACACACTGACAAGGGCGATCGAAGCCGTGACGGCCACCCGCCTGACCCGACTGAGTCTTGTGCATCAGGATGTCGACAGCGCCAGATGGCTGTGCACCTTCATTCTCGGATTGCTGGCGCAATTCGGGATTGCGATCGTCCATCTTGGCAACCGGCGAACCAATGCGCTTGCCCTGTCACTGGGCACCGCGTCGATATCGGTGATGCTCGCCTTCATTGCGCTTGCCGTCAGCACCCACCAGGGCGCCGTCTCGATTTCAAAGTCGCCGTTCGAGCAGATCCTGATCGTGCCAAGGTACTGAGCATCCGGCAAGACAACACCAGAAAGCGTCGACGCCAATGAATATCGACACCGGAAAATATCGGCGTCGAAAAAGTGGTGGGCCTCCCGTGAGTCGAACACGGCACCAACGGATTCGGGTTTGTGTGACTTTCGCCACTCCCTGGACTTTGCCTTCACCGTATCTGTTCGACTTAGGTGGGTGCCGTCAAGTCTCTACACCTTCAACGATGCGCAGGCATCGAAGCTTGGCTCGGCGTTGCCCTATGCCTGATGCGCACTTAGGTTTCGCCGACTTTGACACCATCCCATACGCCGTTTCCGAATCGTATGGCACAACTTGCGCTATGAGTCCGCTGCTCTAACCAAGCATGAGCTAGAGGCCCGCGCGCCGATCATACCGTCTCCGGGCTGCCGCAAGCGACGCGATAGAATCCGGCAACCGAACAAATACTTTTCTGTCAGGAGAATGCGATGCGCTGGGAAGATGGTCGACAAAGCAGCAATGTGGAAGATCGAAGGGGCATGAAGATGCCCGGCGGCAAGGCCGGTGGCCTCGGTATCATCGGCATCGGTATTGCACTGCTTGCGAGCTGGATGTTCGGCATCAACCCGATGGTCGCGCTCGGCCTGGTCCAGGGTGTCAGCAAGCTTGGCAGCTCCAGCACACCGCAGCAGGTGCAAGGCCAGACCGGACCGGTCTCGGATACCGGCGGCAAGTTCACCTCGGTCATCCTCGCCAGTACCGAGGATGTCTGGACTGATGTCTTCAAGAAGGCGAACCAGCAATATCGACCGCCCAAGATGGTGATTTTCGATGGCATCACGCCCACCGCCTGCGGCACCGGGCAAAAAGCGGCCGGCCCTTTCTATTGCCCCAATGATCAGACGGTCTATATCGACCTGAGCTTTTATCGCATGCTGCAGCAGCAGTTCGCATCGCCCGGCGAGTTCGCGCAGGCTTATGTGGTGGCGCACGAAGTCGGCCATCATGTGCAGAACCTGCTGGGCACCATGAAACAGGTGCAGTCGATGCAGCAGCGCACAGACGAACGCCAGGCCAACCAGCTCTCGGTGCGGCTCGAGCTGCAGGCCGACTGCTATGCCGGCGTGTGGGCGCATCACTCGCAGCAGGCTCGCAACTGGCTCGATCGCGGCGACATCGAGGCGGGTCTGAATGCCGCCTCCCAGATCGGCGACGACAAGATGATGAAGCGCTCGCAAGGCGTCGTCGTGCCCGATGCCTTCACCCACGGATCGGGCGAACAGCGCCGCTATTGGTTCGGCACCGGCATGAAGTCGGGGCAGCCAGGTTCCTGCGATACCTTCAAGCAGACCTCGCCCTGAGCGACAATCAGATCCTTCGCGTAACGCGACTGCGCATCACCCGATTGCCGCAGTCGATGCATGAACCGTCCAGGAGGATCCGCATGAGCGCTTCACGATCGATTCAATGGCCGATCGCGGCCTGCTCGGTGGCGATCCTGTTTGCAGGATGCGCCACCAGCGCCATCGAAGGGCAATGGGCGGACGCCTCCTTTTCCGATCGCTCACTGCTCAAGTCAAGGGTGCTGGTGAGTTGCCGGGCACCCGATGTCAGCCTTGCGAAGATCTGCGAAGACAACCTGGCCAGCGGGCTGCGCGATGCAGGCGTGGTGGTGCTGCGCACGCCCGAACCGATTGAGGCCGCCGGTGGCGTGCCGGCAGTGCTGAGCGCTGCGAAGGCCTTCTCGGCCGACACCGCGGTGATGTCAACCGTCTCGATCTCGGCCAACAATCCTTACGGAACGTCGTCGGCCTGGGGCTATCCCGGGGGACTGTATGGCGGCCTGGGAATGGGCCGAGGCGTTGCCATGGGCGGAGGGATGGGCTTTACGCTCGGCGGGGTTCATGCCGCAACCGCGTTCAGCTCAGCCACCAGTGTGGTCGAGGTGGCAAGTGGCCAGGACCTGTGGTCGGTACGCGTGCCGCCGCCCGCCAGCGACGATGCGGCGATCCAGGTCGCCAGACTGTCGGGCGCATCGATCGATGCGATGCGCCGCGCAGGCCTGATCGGGCCGGTCGCGATCAACCCGAAATGACCGTCGACTCACCAAGCCCGCCGCTCGAGCCGGTGTTCAATGAACCCTGGGAGGCGCGCGCCTTTGCGCTGGTGGTGGCCATGTCGCAGGCGGGCCATTTCACCTGGGGGCAATGGGTCGAGTGTCTGGCCCATGAAATCGCCCGGACCCAGGCCGTCGAGGCGGCCGGCGGCAAACCGGCCTCCTATTACGAACAATGGCAGTCTGCCGCCGAAAAACTGATGATCGACAAAGGCATGACCTCGGTCGATCAGCTGAGGGCTCGGCGATTCGCGATCGCGGTCTCCGGGCCCACCCATGTCCTGAAGTCGGGCTGAGCCGACTCAGGATCGGGTGCGGGGCACCACCGCAGCGAGCTTGCTGCGGGGCCTTTGCTTACTGAAGCTTGTAAAGACCGACCAGCTTCGAGATCTCGACCTGGCGTGAGCTGCGTGCCCAGAGTTCGAGAGCATCGACTTTCCAGCCCACGGTGTACTGCTCCCGCAGGGTCGCATCGCAATGCGTATCGGAAAGGGTCTGCGGGCTGCACTTGATGATCGTGCCGCGGGCATTCGTCGAGACATTGGTCGTGTCGCTGAACCTAGGGCTGGAGCCGGTGGGCGGCTTGCCATAAGCACTGATCGAGGTCGGTGCCAACGCTCCGGACGGCACCCGCCAGAAGTCGGTGCCCTGTGTGCCGATATCGATCCAGTTGGGCGATCCGGCATTGGGCGCCGCGAAGATAAACGCCCCAGTGGCACTCGAATTGGCAATCATTGCCGACCTGGCGTTCGCGGTGAGATCGACGAAGGTACTTGCCGCCACCTCTGCCAGGGTCATCGCGCGACTGTTGGTGCGATAGGTCTGCACCTCGTTCGGCGTTACGCCATCGGCATGGAAGAACTCGAGCTTCCAGACTGACTGGTCGGGAATGCTCGCGATCATCTCGTCGGTCATGGCCGGATTGACGAAGACGATCGAGCCCTCCTTGGCGCTCAGATCCGTCTGGTTGGTCGGATCGATGTAGCGGCCAGCCAGACGCAGAACGCTTGTCGACGCGAGCACTTTGCCTTGCCCACACTGTGTTGCCGACTTCTCGATCACCAGATACGACAGCCCGGCAGTCGGGCAGTAGGTGACAACATTGCCCTTGGGCGTGGTCACCAGCACTTTGCTGAAGACCGCGTTGCCGCTGGCGGTGCGATTGGCGATCCAGACGTTGTAGCCGCTGTTGATGCTCGAGAAGCTTGGCGTGTTGACCAGATCGCGTGTCTGGGCATAGGGCCTGACGGTCGCGTTGTACTTGTACTGGTTGCCGATCAGCTTGAGGCTGTCGCCGACCTTGCGCGCGACCATGTTCTCGTTGTCCGTGCTGCCGTCGGCTGCGGTCCAGCGATAGGAAAAGACATAGTCGCCGTTGACACGCTTGAATTCGAAGGTGCCGCGATCGTACGCAACGCCGGTGCCGCTCTGATAGAACATGCCCTTGAAGGCGGCGGTGGGGCTGACCGTGGCCCCGTTGCTCAGGAAACTCGCCGGATCGTCATTGAGAAAGAGGCTGGTGCAGGCGGGCGACTTGGGCATCGACCCGGTCACCGAACCGTTGGTGACCCGATCGGCCAGCGGCACGGCATAGCAGGCGGTCATCCGCTTGAGCATGTCGCTCACCAGCACGGCCACATTGTCGCTGCCAAGCGATTCGGCGCTGACCGAACCGGTCGGCAGCGGCGCAATCGTGGTGTCGCTGCTCTTGAAGCTGATCCGAAGGGGATCGGAATCGCTCGCATTCGGCGCCGATTTCACGGTGACTTCATTGTTGGCGCCAGTGCCATCAGGACGCACGCTCACCTGCAGCAGATCGAGCAGGCGGTCCTGACCGGTGCCGTCGGCCTTGAAGGCGGTGGTGATCGGATTGCCCTGGGTGCCGAGCGCATCGAGCAGCGGCTTGAGCGCCGTCATGACCCGATCGACCGAGGCCTTGACCTTGGCCGCATCGACGCTCGCCGGGCTGGATTTGATGTCGTCGACCAGCTGCTGCGGGTCGCCATTGGAGGACAGGGTCGAGGCGATCAGGTTGGTCAGCGGGGTGACGTTGATGACCCCGGTTTTCGCATCAGGCGCGATGCTGACCAGCTTGGTGTCATCGAGGGTGGCGACCAGCACGAAAGGCGGCTTCGGCGAGGTGCCGAGATCGCAGGTATAGGCGCCGTCAGCGCCGGTCTTGACCTCGCAGACCACCGCACCTGTGGCGTCATAGATCTTCAGGCTGGCATCGGCCAGTGCGGCGCCGGTGGCGGCGGTGCCCGACAGCACGACCGAGCTCGGCGTCGTCGGAATCGTGGTCGTGCTGCCGCCAGTGGCGGTGGTGCCACCGGTCGGGGTGGATCCGGTGGTCGTCGAGGAATCGGAGCCGCCGCATCCGGCGAGGGCGATACATCCTGCGCCCACCAGGGCGAGGGTCAGGCGTTTGGGGGTGAAAGTCAAAATGATCTCCGGTCGTTGAATTCGCGGAGTCATTCCGATCGACGAGGCCAGGGCCGTCAAGGTACTGCGTCGTGGGGCCTTCCGGCGGACAGGATCGCCGGATAAACGGTCAGCAAGGCATCAGGAAGGCGACATCGCCGCGGCGTCGCCACGGTGCTTCGGCTCACCCTGAGTGAGCGCCAGCAGGGCGCCAAAGGCCAGTACCAGAGCCGAGGCGGTCAGCCCGGGGCGCAGCGATCCCCAGTGGTCGGCCACCCAGCCGGTCGCCACCGGCCCCACCATCTGGCTGGCAGCAAAAACGATGGTGAAGGTGGCCATCGCCGAGCCCCAGGCAGGTTTGGGCAGCCAATGCTTGATCAGGCTGCCGACCGCCGAGGGCGCGCTGAACATCGACAGCCCGAAGAGCACCGCGGAACTCAGCAGCGAGATCGGGTGGGTCGACACCATCGGCAGCATGGCGCCGATCGCCGAGGTGGCCATGATCGCGGCAAGCGGTCGGCCGCCGCGCCAGCGCTCGCAGGGCCCGGCCCAGACCATCGGTGCCAGCAGGGTCGCAGCACCCAGCACCACCCAAACCGACATCACCAGCCCGACGCCCGCGCCATTGATGCGCATCCAGGCGATGACAAAGGTCATGTAGCCGATGTAGCCCAGGCCGAAGCACAGGTAGGCAAGCAGCTGTCTCATGAAGGGCAGCACCGCCCAGCGGGCACTGCCGGCCCCTGCACCCGGCTCATCGATCTGCCAGGCCGCCCAGATCGCCACCACCGACATCGCCAGTCCGGCAACACCCATGGCACGCCAGACCAGTGGCCAGGCGGCATCGCCGACCTGCTGCAGCAGCAGCGGAATCGCCACGCCGCACAGCATCAGGCCGATGCCGGCACCGGCAAAGAACATCGCGATGGTGGTGCTGGCGCGCTCGGGACGCCCGGGAAAGACATTGCCCGACAACGCGCCGCCGCAAATGAAGACACAGGCGCCACCGATGCCAGACAGCACCCGCAGCAGCGACAGCATCGGAACGTCGCGCACAAAGCCGGTGGCCAGTACCGTCAGCGAGGTCAGCACCATGCCGATCGCGAAAAGCCGCCGGTTGCCCATCCGTCCGACCACAGCACGCACCGCCAGTGCGCCGATCAGATAGCCGGCGGCATTGGCGGTATTGAGTCCGCCGGCCTGCGACCAGTCGAGCGCAAGGTCGGTGCGCATCGCCGGCAGCACCAGCGCATAGGCGAACCGGGCGAAGGAGTTCGACACCGCGGGGCCGAAGGAGAGCAGAAAGGCAACGAGAAAACCACGGGTCATCCCGGCATCCTAGCCGAGCCGCCCGATTTGCCCCTGCAACGGGGGACCGGAATCAGCGTCCGTGTCGAATGAACCCAGCGAATCGATTCCGACAAAGTACCAACTTCGACACAAATGTTCGGAAAGGCGATCCGATCGGGCGCAAGACCGCGCCGCTTGTCGGTTCGGCGGTTGTTGCGGCTGGTCGGATGACGAAGACTGGCAGGGCTTACGCGGAGAAACCATGGCTCAGCCCCAATATCGACTCGTCACCCGTTCCGACTTCGACGGACTGGTGTGCGCCGTGCTGCTGCGCGAAATCGGCCTGATCAACGAGATCCTGTTTGTTCATCCGAAGGACATGCAGGACGGCAAGATCGAGATCACCGAGCGCGACATCACCACCAACCTGCCCTATGTCGCCACGGCTCGCCTGGCTTTCGACCATCATTCGTCGGAGATCATGCGCAACACCTCGCAGGTCGGCAACCATGTGATCGACCCCAATGCCCCGTCGGCCGCGCGCGTGGTGTGGCAATACTACGGTGGCCATGAAGCCTTCCCGAATGTCACCGAGCAGCTGATGCGTGCGGTCGATCAGGCCGACTCGGCGCAGTACAGCGTGGAAGAAGTGCTGCATCCCAAGGACTGGACGATGCTCGGCTTCCTGATGGATGCCCGCACCGGACTCGGTCGATTTCGCAATTTCAGGATCTCGAACTATCAGCTGATGATGGCGCTGATCGATGCCTGTCGCACGCTGACGGTCAAGGAGATCATGGCGCTGCCCGATGTGCGCGAGCGCATCGATCTCTATTTCGAACATGAAGGCAAGGCGGTCGACCAGCTGCTGTCGGCCTCGACGGTGCACGGCAATATCGTCGTGGTCGACATGCGCGACCAGGATCCGATCTGGGCCACCAACCGGTTCATGATCTATGCGCTGTTCCCGCAGTGCAATGTGTCGGTTCACCGGATGTGGGGCCTGCAGAAGCAGAACGCGGTCTTTGCCATCGGCAAGTCGATCTTCGAGCGGACCTGTGCCACCAATGTCGGTGATCTGTGCCTGCGATATGGCGGCGGCGGACATGCGGCCGCAGGCACCTGTCAGGTCGAACACTCGATGTCCGATCGAGTGCTGTCGGAGCTGCTCTCGAGCATGCAGCGTGACGAGGCCCTGCGCCTCGAGGCTCAGCGCGGCGCCTGAATTTGCTGAGCCGCCGCGACCGACAGCTAGAAGTAGGTTCCGGCGAGCATCATCACCTCGCCGCCTGAGCCGATCTTGAACCGTGCGATGCCGGCACCTCGTGCGGTATCGACACCACCCAGATCGAGCATCCGGATGCCCTGCGCCTTGAGCATCTGCATGCCCTGCCACAGCAGCAGATTGTGTGCACCGAGATCGCGCCCGGCGTCGCCGACCCAGCCGACCTGATAGGTCGCCGCGTCGCCGTGGATGAGAAAGAGCATGCCGGCCACCGCGTCGCGCCCGAGATCGGCCCGCAAGGTGAGCAGCGCATCGGCGCGACCATCGCGCCCCGCCTGCCCGCAAGCCACCTGCCAGGCCTCGACGAAGCCGTCGGGCAGGGCGATGTAGCGCTTTTCGCTGCGCTGGGCGAGCTCGCGATCGAGCAGCCACCGATATTGTCCGGGCTTGCCGCCAACCTTCTGCACCTTGAGCGCCGAACGCTCGGCCGCGGCCAGACGGTTGCGCCACTTGCCGTGCATGGCCGCGCGCAAGGCAGCGGTTTCCTGGGTGAGATCGATTCGGACCGTGGCATGACCGGTCATGACCCGGACCAAGCGGCGCACACCGGCTGACTCGGCACTCACCGCGTCGGGCGTGAGCAGGATCGCGCGCGGCCAACGCACCGGCGCGCTGCGCTTGAGCAGTCGGCAGGCGCGTTCGCGGTCGGTGGACGACAGGTCGGCCGACCAGACCGGGCCGTGTGAACACAGGGCGAGCGAGGCCACACCGCCGATTCGCCGAAGCAGAAACTGGGCAACGCCGACCAGCCGCTCATCGTGAATGACAGCGGCGCGCAGACAGTGCGTGCCCAGTGCCTGCATCGCATCGCCATAGGCCCAGTCCTGCTGGAGAGCCGCCGCCGCGGTACGATGCAGCGCATCCCATGTGGTGCGTTCTAGTCCGGTCCAGATTACCTGCATCATTGAAGTGTACGGCGAACCTGAAAGGCGCCCGACCATCGCTTGCCGATGCCACGATGAATCACCTGTGATGAAGCGCTGACCCCAGTTATGCCCCTGCTGATCAAACGCCCGGAAAATGTGCTCGGCCACTCGCTGCCCGAACCCCGCATCACGCTGGCCGGCGCCCTGCTGCTGGCACTCGCCGTGAGCATTCCGGTACTGCTGCTGGGATCACTGCTCGATCTGTTCGTGCAGTGGATCTTCGGGGTCTGCGTGGGCTTGTGGTGTCTGATCTGATCTGATCGCAGCCCGATCGCCGGACAGCCTCAGACGGTATCGCCTGGCGCAATCAGATCGGGGCCGATATCAGCCACCGTGCGCGCCCCGCACAACTGCATGCTTCGCCTGAACTCATCGCTCAGGATTTCGAGCGCTCTAAGCGCACCTGCTTCGCCACCGGCACACACCCCATAAAGCGTCGCCCGGCCGACCAGCACGCCCTCGGCCCCCATCGCGAGCGCCTTGACCACATCGACGCCACGACGCACTCCCCCATCGACCAGCACGCTCGCACGCCCACCCACGGCCTCGAGCACGCCGGGCAAGGCATCGAGCGTTGCGATGCCGCCGTCGAGTTGCCGCCCGCCATGGTTGGAGACGACGATCGCATCGACACCGATCGCCAGCGCGCGTCGCGCATCGTCGGGATGCACGATGCCTTTGACGATGAGCTTGCCAGGCCAGGCATCGCGCACCGACTTCAGGCCCTCCCAGTCGAACGAGGGGTCGTAGTTTCGACCCGCGGTGGACACGATGCCGCGCGCCGAGGTGGCCGTGGGCGACAGTCCGCGCAGGTTCTCCATCGCCGGCATGCCACCGGCGAGCATGCGCATCGACCATCCTGGTCTCGACGCAAAATCGATCAGGTTTCGCGGCGTATAGCGAAACGGGATCGACATGTCATTGCGGAAGTCTTTCTCGCGCTTGCCGCCCACCGCGAGGTCGACCGTGATCATCACCGCTTCATAGCCGGCCACGCGTGCCCGCTCGATGAGGCGGAAGGTGAAGGACCGGTCTTTGAGGATGTAGGCCTGAAACCAGAGGCGTCCGCCGGCCTGCTCGGCCACCTGCTCGATCGAGGCAGTGGCCGATGTCGACAGCGAATAGGGAATGCCGTAGCGACGCGCTGCTTTCGCGATCATCACGTCGCCACCGCGATGACCGAATCCGACCGCCCCGGTGGGTGCGATCGCAATCGGCAGTGCCGACGGCTGACCGAGGATATGGGTGCCAGGATCAACGCTCGCGACATCGACCAGCACCCGCGGCATCAGCCGACGACGCCCGAAGGCGGCGCGGTTGTCACGCAGGGTCGACTCGTCTTCGGCGCCACCGTCGAAGAGGTCGAACACCGCCCGGGGCAAGCGGCGCCGGGCCTGCGTCCTCAGATCCTCGATCGACCAGGCGCGGCGAATGTTGCCGGCGGGCGCCGGACCGTCGGCCTCAGGCATTGACCGACGACAATGCCGCGCCAGCGGTCCCGTGCGGGAGGATCTGATCGGCCATCACCTGACAGCGCTTGATCAGACGCGGCTCATCCGGGCGGTAATCGGCCATTGCCTTGTGGATGACGCGCAGGTTGTCCCACATCAGGACATCGCCTTTGGTCCACTCGAAGGTATAAATGAAGCGCTCCTCGACCTGATGCGCAAAGAGCATCGCCAGCAGTTCGTCGCTTTCGTCGCGCGGCATGCCGTCGATATGCATCGCATAGCCGGGGTTGGCATAGAGCGTGCGCCGTCCGCTGAACGGATGGACCATGACCATCGGATGCGAGACCGGCGGCTTGGCCTGGCGCTGCGCCTCGCTGAGCGGCGGACGCGGGCTGTTGCGCTCGCGGCGCATCATTTCCCAGAATTTCTCGAAATCATGGGTCGCGGTGCGGCCATCGATGCGCGCCCGCACATCGGCCGGCAACGCGTCGTAGGCCGCTGCCATATCGGCAAACCGGGTAGCACCGAGCGGGCGGCCATCACGATGCGGCACTTCGAGGGCGTAGAGCACATTGGCGAAGGCCACCGTGGCGCTGTAGGACATGTCGGTATGCCAGTCCTGGCCGGCGTCGCCGATGCCGATCGGTTTGCCGTCGCGCACGATATTGGAGAGGACCATCACCTGCGGCAGACCCGGCTCCTGAAACATGCCGCCGACATTGATTTCGAGCGTCCCGAAACGGGCGCTGAAATCGTGCAGATTGGCTGCCGAAAGTGTCTGGCCCGGGAAACGCAGCACGCCATGGCGCCCCAAGGCCTCGCGCACCGCACGAAATTGCGCATCGTCGAGCGGCCTGGACAGATCAAGACCCTCGACGCTCGCGCCGAGCGGTTTATCGCCGGGCGTCACGCGCGGCATCACGGCATCAGTCATCGTCATTCTCCTTTCAGGCGCCGGCAGCCGGCGCACTCAGGACACCGGTCGGCTTGCCGGCGGCATACGCCAGCACATTGTCGAAAGCATCGCCGAACAGCACCTCATAGCCCTGTCGGGTCACGTAACCCAGGTGCGGCGTGCACAGCACGTTGTCCATCGCCAGCAGCGGATCACCGGCCGGCAGTGGCTCGACATCGAAGACATCGAGCGCCGCAAAACCCGGGCGCCCGGCCTGCAAGGCCCCCAGCAGGGCACCTGGCTGGATGAGGGCGGCGCGCGCAGTATTGACCAGCAGCGCATCCGGCTTCATCAGCGCAAGATCGGCTGCGCTCACCGCGCCCCGCGTGCCCTCGTTGAGCGACAGATGCAGCGACACGACATCGCTGCGCGCAAAGAGCTCGGACTGGCTTGCGGCCATCTGATGCCCGTCGCGCAGCGCCCGCTCACGCGAGCCGTCACGCCCCCAGACCAGTACCGGCATGCCGAAGGCGCGGCCATAGCCTGCCACCACCGCACCGATGCGCCCATAGCCGAGAATGCCGAGCGTGCGACCGGCCAGGACCGGCCCGATCGTGGTCTGCCAGCGCCCGGCCCGCATGCGCCGATCTTCGAGCGCAACCTGACGCGTGGCGGCCATCACCAGTGCCCAGGTCAGCTCGGGTGCCGACGCGCCAGAGCCGCGGCCGCTGCAGACAACAATGCCGCGCTGCGCGGCGGCGGCCACATCGACCTGCCCGCTCAGGGGTCCGGTCAGGCTGATCAGCTTGAGCGACGCCGGCAGGCGCTCGATCAGGTCACGAGTCAAGCGCGTGCGCTCACGGATCAGAACGACCGCATCGACGCCGTCAAGGCGCGTGGCAATTGCCTGCGGATCAAGCACGGTGTCGTGAAAGACCTCGATCTGATGACCGTCCAGCTTCCTGATGCAATCAAGGCTTCTGACCGCATCCTGATAATCGTCAAGGACTGCAATTCTCATGATGCGTCGCTCATTCCTCGCCTTTGACGCCGGCTGCCTTGATCAGTCTTGCCCAGCGGTCGTAATCCATCTGCATCCAGCTCACGGTTTCAGCCGGGGTCAAGCCGGCCGCCACCGCGCCCAGGCCGCGCAATTTTTCGCGCGTCTCGGGTCGGGCCACCGATGCCCGGATCGCATCCGCGAGTTTGTTGACGATCGGCTGCGGTGTGCCGGCGGGTGCCAGGAACACGATGCCCGGTGTGTAGTCCTCGAAACCGGGATAACCGAGCTCGGCCATGGTCGGCGTGTTCGGGAAATCGGGGTGGCGCTTGGGTGTCGTCACCGCCAGGGCCCGCAGCCGCTTCTGCGCGACCTGATCGGCCACACCCACCATCGGATAGAACATGAAGGTGACACGCCCGGCCATGACTTCGGTGAGGGCCGGGGCATTGCCCTTGAAAGGCACATGGGTCATCTGCGTGCCGGTCAGATTGCCCAGCAGCGCCGCCGCCAGATGCGCCGAGCCGCCATGGCCCGCCGAACCGTAGGTGACCACCCCGGGCTGAGCCTTGGCCGCGGCCACCACATCCTGCAGCGTCTTCATCGGCGAGTCATAAGCGGTCACCGCGATCATCGGCACGGTCGCGGCAAGACTGATCGACGCGAAATCCTTGATCGGCTGATATTTGGCCTTATCGGGCATCAGGATCGGATTGATGTTGTGGGCGAGCGTTGCCGCGATCAGGGTGTAGCCGTCCGGGGCAGCCCTTGCGACCGCATCGGTGGCGATCAGCGAGTTGGCACCGGCGCGGTTTTCGACGATGACCGACTGGCCGAAGGCCGCAGTCAGGTCCTGGGCCACGATTCGCGCAATGACGTCGGTGGGGCCGCCGGGCGCAAAGCCCACCAGCACCCGGATCGGCTTGGTCGGGTAGTCCTGAGCGGCTGCCGGCGACGCCAGGATCAGCCCGGTGCCCAATGCCATGAAGATGCCAGCCAGACGCTTTGTCAGATTGAATGTCATGTGTCTCCTCCTTGCCTCGTGTCGTGTTGTGTTGTGCTGCAACGGCTTTCAGCCGATGCCGTGTTCAAGGATGCCCACGCGCTCGACTTCGAGCCGAAGCTGATCGCCGCGTTTGAGCCAGACCGCAGGCGTGCGAAATGCACCGACCCCGGACGGTGTACCGGTGGCAATCACATCCCCCGGCTCGAGGGTCATGAAACTCGAGATGTATTCGATCAGGGTGTCGACCGGGAAGATCATGTCGGCGGTGCTCGCATGCTGCATTCGCTCGCCGTTGAGCCAGCACGACAGCTCAAGCGCCTGCGGATCGGCAATCTCATCGCGGGTGACCAGCCAGGGGCCCATCGGACAGAAGCCGTCCATGCTCTTGGCGAAGGTGGTCTGCGGCGGCGTGACGTCGAACTGGAACTCTCGGGCGCTCACATCGTCCAGAACCGTGTAACCGGCAACGACCGACATCGCTTGTGCACGGCTCACGCGATGCGCGAACTCTCCGATCACCACCGCGAGTTCGACCTCGAAATCGAGCTTGGTGACCGGGCATGGCGGCACCGGCACACCAGGGCCGATCACGCTTGAGGGCAGCTTCGAAATGATGCGCGGCTTTTCGAACGCAGCCGTGCCCGACTCGCGGGCATGCTCGCCGTAATTGCGACCGATCGCGACGATCTTGCCCGGACGCGGAACCGGCGCAAGCAGCCCGATCCCCGCAAAGGGCCGCTGGCCGGAGGCGCCCGGCGAATCGAGGTGCTTGCGAACCGCTTCGAGGCCGGCGGGGCCGGCAAACAGCAGGCGCAGCATCGAGGGCTCGGCTTGCGCAATCCCCCTGATCGACAAGGCCTCCCGGGCCTGATCCGACAGAGGCAGCGCAGCGATGACATCGTCGATCACCCGCACCGAATCACCCACCACCGCACCGACACTGACGCGCGTGCCATCACCCTTGAAACTGATCAGCTTCATCTGTTGATCCTCAGCGAGCCGGAGCCCGAAACTCGAACTCGGGCGCCGCAATCTGCTCGGCAAACAGCCAGCGACCATCGCGGCGCTCGAAGCGGCTCTTTATCAACAGCATGCGCAAGGGCCCGTCGATGGTCTGCGGTGCCGGCTTCGCGACGCCCTCATCGGCGCGATAGCCGATCATGTAGGCAATGTAGTGTGCGGTGTCACCCTCGACGCGATCGATGAAACCGTTGGTCACGACATGCCGGATGCGCTGGGTGCGGGGCCGCTCGGCCAGCGCTGCCAGGATCTGCTCGCGGCCGCTCAGCACCTTGCCCTGCCGGTGCCAGGTCGCATCCTGATGCATCAGCGCGACCAGTTCCTCATAGCGAAACTCGTCGAGGTACCAGAAGAACCGGTTGGTGAGCTGCGTGAGGGTCTCGAAGACGGAGGGCGGTGCTGACTCGATGGCCATGGCAGGGATTCCCTGAAAGCGAAGCGTCAGCGCATTGTAGGGAGGCATGGCCGCCCGGCGTTAGAATCGCGCCGAAACTCATTGTTTCGCATTTGGAAACGACCGGAGACCGTCATCGACCGACTGCGCTGCATCCAGGTGTTCATCGAGGTTGCCCGCACCGGCAGCTTCAGCAGCGCTGCGCGCCACCTCGGCATGTCGCGCGCCTCGGTCACGAAACATGTCGCGCGCCTCGAGGATCTGCTCGGCGCGCGCCTTCTGAACCGCACCACCAAGCAGGTGGGGCTGACCGAAGCCGGGCTGACCGCGCTCGACAACGGGCAGTTGCTGCTCGAGCGCTATGACGCGATCGAAACCGATGTGCTCGAATCGATCCGCACACCGCGCGGCATCGTGCGGATCGGCACACCGCCGGCCTTCGGTGCTCATCATCTGGTGCCGCTGATTGCGCAATTCACCGCGCAGCACCCTGATATCCAGGTGATGCTGTCGCTCGATGTGGGCGATGCCAACCTGGTCGCCCAGGGGCTGGACCTGTCGGTACGCATCGTGGCCAGCATGAACGACGCCAGTTATATCGCGCAGCACCTGGCCAAGGCACCGCAACTCATGGTCGCCTCGCCCGGCTACCTGAAGGCGCATGGCACCCCGACCCGGCTCGCCGAACTCGCCGACCACAACTGCCTGGTCCATCTGATCAAGGCGCCGACATCGATCTGGCGATTCACAGGACCAGACGGGCCCGTCTCAATCAGGGTGCGAGGCTCGATTGCCTCGGACTTCGGCGAAGCCCTGATGCATGCCGCACTCGATGGCCAGGGCATCAGCGTGCATCCCTACTACATGGTGTCGCAGTACCTGCAGGAAGGTCGGCTGGTGGCGGTGCTGCCCGATTTCGAGCCCGATGCCCACGACATCTTCGTGATCTATTCCAGCCGCCAGAGGCTGCCCGAACGTGTCCGACGCTTTCTGTCCTTTCTGCGCGACTGGGCCCGCACGCCGCCACAATGGTCGACGCCACGGAGCGCGCTCGCGGCTGCCGCAGGCCGGCAATCGCCCATGTTAAATTCGCCGCAAACGAAGCTCAGGAGACCCCATGTACGCCGGCCACTACGCTCAACTGAACCCTGACCGCCCCGCCTTCATCATGGCGTCCAGCGGCGAATCGGTGTCCTACGCCGAGTACGACGCCCGAACCAATCGACTCGCCCATCTGCTGCGCGGGCAAGGCCTCGAGCGGCTCGACCACTACTCGGTGTTCATGGAAAACAATGCCCGCTACCTCGAGGCCTGCGGTGCCGGCGAGCGATCTGGGCTTTACTGCACTTGCATCAATTCGTTTCTGACCGCAGACGAGTTGGCCTACATCCTGAACAACAGCGAGTCACAGGTGCTGATCACCTCGATCGGCAAGGTGGAGGTCGCGCTCAAGGCGATCGCGCAGGCGCCTCGCATCAAGCGCTGTCTGGTCGTGGGCGGCGCAGGCGCCGAACTGCCGGCGCGAGTCGGCGAGTGCATCGTGAGTGATTACGCGAGCGCGGTGGCGGAATGTCCGTCCACG
>CAIKZV010000513.1 GCA_903831925.1 uncultured Burkholderiales bacterium | reverse complement strand
GGTCGTCGCGCAGCCGGTGTTGCCAACGCCTCGCCCAAGCAAAGGCAACCGCGCGGCGCCGACCCGTGCAGCGCTGTCGCCCGAAGCGATCAAGCTCTTCGTGCTCGACACCAATGTGCTGCTGCACGATCCGTCGAGCCTGTTTCGCTTTGAAGAACACGACATCTTCCTGCCGATCGTCACGCTCGAAGAACTCGATAACAACAAGAAGGGCATGTCCGAGGTCGCCCGTAACGCGCGCCAGGTGAGCCGCTCACTCGACGGACTGGTGGGCGATGTCGACGAGGGCATCGAGCAGGGCATCCCGCTCGACAAACTCGGCAGTCGTGATGCCATCGGTCGCCTCTTTCTGCAGACCCAGGCACTCGAAACCTCCTTGCCCGAGACGCTTGCGGCCGGCAAGGCCGACAACCAGATTCTCGGCGTGGTTCAAGCCCTGCAGCGCAAATTCGCTGACCGGCAGGTCGTGCTGGTGTCCAAAGACATCAACATGCGGATCAAGGCGCGTGCGCTCGGCCTGCGTGCCGAGGATTATCACAACGATCAGGTCATCGACGATCTCGACCTGCTCTATGGCGGCACACTCGCTTTGTCCGCCGACTTCTGGGAACGCCACAGCAAAGGCATGGAGTCGTGGCAGCAGGGCGGCTACAACTTCTATCGCATCAGCGGGCCGGCGGTCGCGAGCTTCATGCTCAATCAGTTCGTCTATCTCGACGGCGACATGCCGCTGGCGGCTCAGGTCAAGGAGCTCAATGGCAAGACCGCGGTGCTGCAGACCCTGCGCGACTATGGCCATCCCAAGCACGCGGTCTGGGGACTGACCGCGCGCAATCGCGAACAGAATTTCGCGCTCAATCTGCTGATGAACCCCGAGGTCGACTTCGTGACCCTGCTGGGTCAGGCGGGCACCGGCAAGACCCTGCTCGCACTGGCCACCGGCCTTGCCCAGACGCTCGAACACAAGCGCTATTCCGAGATCATCGTGACGCGGGCCACCGTGCCGGTCGGCGAAGACATCGGCTACCTGCCCGGCACTGAGGAGGAGAAGATGCAGCCCTGGATGGGCGCGCTCGAAGACAACCTCGAAGTCCTCAATCAGGGCAGCGGCTCGGGCGGTGAATGGGGCCGCGCCGCGGCAACCGATCTGATTCGTTCACGCATCAAGGTCAAATCGATGTCCTTCATGCGCGGTCGCACTTTCATCAACAAGTTTCTGATCATCGATGAAGCGCAGAACCTCACGCCCAAGCAGATGAAGACCCTGGTCACCCGCGCCGGGCCGGGCACGAAGGTGATCTGTCTGGGCAACATCGCGCAGATCGATACGCCTTATCTCACCGAAGGCTCGTCAGGCCTGACCTATGTGGTCGACCGTTTCAAGGGCTGGGCACATGCCGGGCATATCACGCTGCAGCGCGGCGAACGTTCACGCCTGGCCGACTTCGCGGCCGACGCGCTGTAAGGCCTGCGCCGGCAACGATCAACAATCAGTAAGGATTGGCCGGCGCGAAATTCTCGAACTTGGTGTACTGACCGAGGAAGGTCAGTGTCACCGAGCCGATCGGGCCGTTACGCTGCTTGCCGATGATGATCTCGGCCATGCCCTTGTTGGGCGAATCCGGGTCGTAGCGATCTTCGCGATGAATGAAAAGAATGACGTCGGCATCCTGCTCGATGGCGCCCGACTCTCGCAGGTCGCTCATGATCGGCTTCTTGTCGTTGCGCTTTTCGACTTCGCGCGACAGCTGCGACAGCGCGATCACCGGCACATTGAGCTCCTTGGCCAGCGCCTTGAGCGAACGCGAGATCTCGGCCACCTCGGTGGCGCGATTCTCGCCCGATGAGCCTGTGCCGCTCATGAGTTGCAGATAGTCGACCATGATCAACCCGAGTTTTCCGTACTGACGCGAAAGCCGTCGTGCACGCGCCCGCAGCTCGAGCGGATTGAGCGCCGGCGTCTCGTCGATGAAAAGATTGGCGTCCTGCATCTTCTGGATGGCGCTGGTCAGACGCGGCCAGTCGTCCTCGGTGAGACGTCCGGTGCGAAGCCGCTGCTGGTCGATCCGGCCAACCGAGCAGACCAGACGCATCGCGAGCTGGGTTGCGCCCATCTCCATCGAGAAGACCGCCACCGGCATGCCCTGGCTGATCGCCACATGCTCGGCCATATTGAGCGCAAAGGCGGTCTTGCCGACCGAAGGGCGCGCCGCGATGATGATGAGGTCACCGGGCTGCATGCCCGAGGTCATGCGATCGAGGTCGGTAAAGCCGGTGGGCACGCCGGTGATGTCGTTGGGGTTTTCGCGGTTATAGAGATCGTCGACCCGCTCGACCACCTGAGCGAGCACCGACTGCAGATCCTGAAAGCCCACCCGACCGCGCGAGCCGTCCTCGGAGATCTGGAACATCCGTGATTCGGCTTCATCGAGAATCTGCCGGGTGTCGCGCCCCTGCGGATTGAGCGCGGTGGTGGCGATGTCGTCGGAGACCGAGATCAGGCGGCGCAGGATCGCGCGATCGCGCACGATCTCGGCGTAACGCCTGACGTTGGCCGCCGAGGGCGTGCCGCTGGCCAGGGCGTTGAGGTAAGACAGCCCGCCGGCCTCTTCAAGCTTGCCGGTTGATTTGAGGGCGTCCTGAAGCGTGAGCACATCGGCCGGCTGATTGCGCTCGAGCAGACGTGCCAGGTGCTGCCAGATCAGGCGGTGGTCATGGCGATAGAAGTCGGGCTCGCGCACGACATCGCCGATTTTTTCCCAGGCGGCGTTATCGAGCAGCACCGCGCCGAGCACCGACTGTTCGGCCTCGACCGAATGCGGCGGCACGCGCAAGGCGGCAACTTCGGGGTCTGCGCTCTGGGCCGGAGCCACAGAACCAGAGGCGTTGGGAATCGGCAAACCTGACATGGGTCGATGGTACCTGCCGATGAACGATCAAAAGAAGCGTCCGCCCGAACCGGTCGGGCGGGACCCTTACATCCTAAAGGCCGATCAGACCTCGGGGCTGACCGCTACCTTGATCGCCACGACCACGTCGGCGTGCAGTGCAACGCTGACCTCGTGATCGCCGATGATCTTCAGCGGACCATTCGGCAGCCGCACCATGGCTTTCTCGACCACGGCAAAGCCATGCTTGTTGAGCGCGGAGGCGATGTCCATATTCGTCACCGAGCCGAACAGACGCCCGTCGACGCCCGCCTTCTGGCTGATCGGCAAGCTCATGCCTTCGAGCTTGGCACCGACCGCCTGCGCCTCAGCCAATTTCTCGGCCTGGATTTTCTCGAGATCGGCACGACGCGCCTCGAATTCCTTGATCGCAATCTCGGTGGCGCGGCGCGCCTTGCCTTTGGGGATCAGGAAGTTGCGGGCGTAACCGTCTTTGACCCGGACCACATCGCCCAGGGTGCCGAGGTTGACGACTTTTTCGAGCAGGATGATCTGCATGGTCGATCCTCAGGTCAGTGGTTGTCGGTGTAGGGCAGCAGCGCGAGGAAGCGGGCGCGATTGATCGCGACCGACAACTGGCGCTGATAGCGGGCTTTGGTGCCGGTCAGACGAGCCGGCATGATCTTGCCGTTCTCGTTGATGAAGTCCTTGAGCACATCGATGTCTTTGTGGTCGATCCACTCGATCTTTTCGGCGGTGAAGCGGCAAAAGCGCTTGCGCTTGAAAAGCGCGCTTTGTGCGGGCCGCTTGGGCTTCTTGTCTTTGCTGCCTCGGCGCATGAATGCCATGTCAACAATCCTTTTCAGTGTTGCCGGTCAACATCGGTTGGTCGGCGGAAATGTTCAATTCAAATTCGGTCAGATGCAGCACGAGTGCCTTGGTGTTTCGTCGCCGTGCGGCCAGAAAGCCGTCAATGCGAAGCGAGGAGCCGAGTGGCACACGATCGATCCGGAGTGCGATGCGGTCGGCCGCAAAAGCCGACATCTCGAATTCGACGCTACGATCAACCCCGGCTTCGGCCTGGACCGATTGATGCGCCAGTTTCAGCGCAACGATCGGAATGCCTGCAGGGGTATATCGGATGGCTTCGCGCTCGATCAGCGACGCAATCAGACGAACCCGGTTCAAGCGAAGTTGCCGGCCTGCCCTTCAGGTGCGCCAACCACGGTCTTGCGCGACTCTTCCTTCTGGATCCGGCGCAGCATCGGGGACGCACCGGTTTCGGCCTTGGGCATCAGGACCACCAGATGGCGAAGCACCGCGTCGTTGAAGCGAAACGCATGATCAAGTTCGCCGAGCACTTTCTGGTCGCATTCGATGTTCATGAGCGCGTAATGGGCTTTGGCAACCTTCTGGATCGGATAGGCCAACTGCAGGCGGCCCCAGTCTTCGATCCGGTGCATCTTGCCCTGCTGGCCTTCGATCAGGGTCTTGTACCGCTCGATCATGGCAGGAACCTGCTCGCTCTGATCGGGGTGGACGATGAAAACCACTTCGTAATGACGCATTGATTCCCCTTCTTGGAATTGAATTGGCGATGTCCTCTGAGTCGACCTGATGCAAAACCGGGCGCTTGAAACAACGATTACGCTTTTGCATCCAGCCGGCCGCCGGCTCGTGTCGGGGTGATGCCGCCAAGTAATGGCGAGATCAGGTCCGTGCGGCGAGGAACCGCTGAGGATAACTGGAAAGCACCCCGATTGTCCAGCGGCGCCACATCGCGAAGCCTGGACCCCAGCGTTGCCCGATCGGTTTTCGCTCAGCTCGCGGGGTGTCGCCCGGACGATGCCTGACCGTAGGGCCTGAACGGATCAGGGTCGCCGTCGTAGAGCCGCCTCATCACCTCGGCTTCTCGCGAGCAGACCGGCGACAGAAAGTCATCTGCGCCGCGCATCGCCGCGAAGGTGCGAAAACCACTTTCCAGAAAAGACTGCATCGCGCCCAGGCCGGCCAGTTTCGCCGGGCGGCTCATGGCCCCGAGCAGCGTGCCGATCATCGGATGGCGCACCAGCGAATCGAGCGTTCTGCCGATGTGATCGACCAGTTCGATCTGCCGTTCGCGGTCGGTTCGCGAGCCGGCACGCACATAGGCGAATGCAAACAGCGCGGTATCGATCGGCCGACCATGGTTGGCCGGATCAGCCTCAATGACACGGCACACCGCCAGGTCGAGGCGCTCGGACAGCGCATCGAGCTCGATCGCATCGGCAATGGTTGCCAGCGCCGATCGCGGCAAAAAACGCACAAGGGTCGGAATCACCTTGGCCAGTTCGGCATCGCGCTGCGAGAAATCCTTGGCGCCATAAAGCTCGTCGAGAAAAAATCGCGTCGCCTCGGCATAGCGGGGCTGCGCCAGCAGGTCGGCATGGGTGGCCGCCAGACGCCTCGCCTGCCACAGGCGCAATGCGTCGCGGCGCTCGCGCAGTCCGGCATCGGCACCCTCCAGCGCCCGCAGACCGGCGACCTCGGTCGCGGCAAATTGAAGTCGGACAGCATCATCCATGGTCGGGCTCGCAAGTCACCTAGAATCGGCCGATGATGGCCGCCTCGCTCAGGAATTGCCCATGATCGCGCGAATTCAGCGATCGATGCTGATCGGACAGATGCTGCTGGCCCTCCTGGTGGCGGCCTGGCTGACCATGTCGGGGCGACTTCCGACACCGCTTGCCGCCCTGGTCGGCGCATTGGTGCCGCTGTCGATTCATACGCTCGTGCTGGGATTCGACTTTGTACTGGCCTGGAGCGTTCGCGCGCAACGCCCGCACGCCGGTCTCCTGCGGGGTTTATGGCTGTGGCTGAGCGCATGGATACTTGAAACCGTCGCCTCGTTCAGAACGTTCAGCATTGCCCAACCGCTGCTGCATCGGCGCCCGCTCGCTTCGGCCGATGCCGGGGCGGCGCATCAGCAGGTCCCGGTGCTGCTGATCCATGGCTTCTTCTGCAATCAGGCCATGTGGCTGCCGCTGGCAAAACGACTGGCCGCCGCCGGCCATGCCACCGCGGCGGTCAACCTTGAGCCGCTGCATGCATCGATCGACGACTATGTGCCCCAGATCGCCAAAGCGGTCGCCGAGCTTCGCCAGCGTACCGGTGCGGCCAGGGTGGCTCTGGTCTGCCACAGCATGGGCGGGCTGGTGTCACGCGCCTACCTTCGCAGGCAAGGTGATAGCGATATCGCTTCGGTCGTGACGCTGGGCTCGCCGCATCGGGGAACCGTTCATGCCCGATTCGCCCGGGGCACGAATATCGGCCAGATGCGCCGAAACAGCCATTGGCTGCAGCAGCTTGCCGCAGACGAGCCGCCCGACAGGCTCAAGCGCTTCACGGTCATCCGGACCTGGCAGGACAATATCGTCGCGCCGCAGGGCGACCAGAGCCTGCCGGGAGCCACGACGATCGACTTCGCAGGCATGGGCCATGTCGGTCTGGTCTACAACCGCGAGGTGGCCAACGCGGTCATCGCCGCGCTGGCCTCGCCTGATGGCGCGTCAAGTGCCACTGGGCGTGGCGCCTGACGCGCGGATGGCTGAGGACTAACGCAGGAATCGACTAACGCAGGAGTCGACTAACGCAGGAATCCGACCGGCTTGCTGAATTTGACGTCGGGCTTGGCCCGATGTTCGCGCTCGAGCTGATCGAGAAACTCTTCCGGCAAGGGCAGTTCGCCCAGCAGCAGCGACTGGCGCTTGACCACCGCGAAATCGCCGGGCGCAAGCAGCTCAAGACGATCGAGGCGCTGCGCGAACGATGCATCCACCTGCCGTGCCGCCTCGCTGTCGAGGTCGGCCACATCGGTGATCGACGCATCCGGCACCCAGCCGAGCGCTTCGGTGGCGAACATGCGAAGACGCTGCGGCCCGGTCAGGGGCAGGAAGCGCAGCTTGAAGGAAAAGCGCCGCAGTGCTGCCTCATCGATGCGGTCGAAAAGATTGGTTGTGCAGATGAAGATGCCATCGAAACGCTCCATGCCCTGCAGCATTTCGTTGACTTCACTGACCTCGTAGTTGCGCACCGCGGTCTGCCGGTTCTGCAGGAAGGAGTCGGCCTCATCGAGCAGCAGCACCGCCTGCTCGCGCTGCGCTTCCTTGAACATGCGCGCCATCTGCTGCTCGGTCTCGCCGACGTATTTGCTCATCAGGTCGGAGGCGCGCTTGATCATCAGCGGTCGACCAATGCTGCGGGCGATCTCCTCGCCCAGCGCGGTCTTGCCGGTGCCGGGCAGACCGTAGAAGCACAACGTTGCGCGCGGCCGCTCACGCAGCGCGGCGATAACCTTCTCGATCGGATGACGGGTCTCGACATTGAGCAGGCTCAGGTCGTAACGGGTGGGCGAGATGCGGATGTCGGACTCGCCGTCCTGCTGACCGAGCGCCTTGTCGGCGCGCTCGAGCTGCCGCTCGATCAGGGCCTCGACCGAATCCTCGACCGAATCGCGAGTCAGACGGGCAAACCGTGCCGCCGACTGGATCTGTGCCGGCGTGACCTGCTTGCGAGCCGCCACCTTGGCAACGAACTCGTCGGACACACCAAGCTCGGACAGATGCTTGCGGGCAATGTTCTCGCGTACCCGCTGAGGCGGGTTAGCCAGCTCCAGATGAAACTGAAACCGCCTGCGATAGGCCGGGTCGATCTGGTTGATCGAATTGGAGACCCAGATCGCCGGCACCGGATTCTGCTCGAGCGTCTGGTTGACCCAGGCCTTGCCGTTGACCGCCGAACCGCGCGCTTCCTCGGAGCCAAAGAGATTGAGCACCGGCTCGCTGATCGGGGGAAAGACATCCTCGACCTCATCAAAAAGCAGCGCCGCGTTCTCGCGGCCCCGCAGGAAAGCCTGCGACACCTGCAGCGACCGGTAGCGCTCCTTGCCGGACAGGCTGTTGCCCTCGCGATCGAGGCAGTCGACCTCATACAGTTCGCAGCCGGCAAGTTGCGCAACCAGCTTGGCGAACTCGGTCTTGCCGGTGCCGGGAGGCCCATAGAGCAGCACGTTGACACCCTTCTCATGGCCGCGAACCGCCGCCTGCAGCAGCGCGATCAGATAGCGGGCATCGTCGCCGACATGAGGAAAATCATCCATCGCCAGCGCGGTGGGCCCGGCCGGGCGCGTGAACGCGGCCATCATCGCGGTTTCGCTGGGATAGTCGGCGGTCAGCACTGCCAGCAGTTTTTCGGACACCCGCATCAGGTCGCCGAGATCGGTGATCGAATGTTCAGCAATCGGGGTTTCGACCAGCCCGAGCGATTCGAGGCGACCACCTGCACGCAATGCGAGCGCGGTCTCGGCGGCATTCAAGCCCAGAATCTGGGCCAGCATGCCGTAGGCCTCCTGGGCACTGGTCGCCTTGCAGTCGACCAGAACCGGTCGCAGGTCGCGCTGGTACTTGCACAGCGAGGCATGCAAGAGAATCGCGCGCTCGCACTCACCCAGCCCCAGCACCTTGCTGAGCATGTCGATGTTGGCGGTCAGGCGGATCGGCTGCTTGGCAAGCCGCCGGTCGTACTCGCTCGCACTCAGCTGAAAGACGCCCAGCAGGTCCTTGCCGTGGAGTTTGACGAACTCATCGAGGTAATAGTGAATCGAGCTGTCGTCATAGAGCCCGTTCCAGTTGCCGTGGCGCGCCATGAACTCTTCCGGCGACAGATCGGCCGCCCCGGCCCAGGCAGGCGCTTCGTGGCAGCGACGCGCCACATAGGCCTGCAGCTTGACGAAGGTCGCGCGAGGCCACACCAGCCAGCGACCGGTGAGCGTCACGATGTTGTTGATGTCACGGCGCAGATTGAATCGCGGCCCGAGGCTTAGCACCGAGCGAAGCGCGAATTGCGCGCACATCAGATCAAGCGGGGTCGCATGCGCAAGCCCGGGTGAATTCAGGACAGGCTCGTCATCGAAAGGAAGCATCACATTGCTCATGGTCGCGCTCCAGGTCGGGCCAAAACCGATCCTAACGCGGGAATTGACCGCGCGGTCGACACCGATTAGTGTGTTCTGTATACAGAACTGACCCCGCTCCAGGAGACACACCTTGCCGGCTGCCGCGCCGACTCCATCCCGGCTCACGGTGCTGCACGCCGCGCCCGATCTGGTCGAGCGCACCTACGACGCGCTGCTCGATGCCATCGCCTCGGGCGAACTCGGGCCGGGCGAGCGTCATACCCAGGAAGCCCTGGCCGAACGTCTCGGCGTCTCCCGACAACCCATCCTCCAGGCCCTGCTGCTGCTCAAGCGCGAAGGGCTGATCAAGGACGAGCCGGGCCGACGCGGCGTCGAAGTCGAAGCGCTCACCCCGGCTTTCGTATCGCACCTGTATCTGGTCAGGGGTGCGCTCGATGCGCTGGCTGCGCGCTCGGCGGCCTATCGGCCGCGACCCGAACTGCGCGAACCCGGCATGGCCCTGATCCGCGCGGGCAGAGCGAGTTCCCGCGCGGGCACCACGCTTGCCATGATCGATGCCGACCTCGCGTTTCATCGCTTCATTTATGAAGCCGCGCATAATCCGCTGCTGATCGACACCGCCCGCATCCACTGGCTGCATACCCGCCGCGCCATGGGCATCTACCTTCGCCAGCCGGTGTCGGTGCGCACGGTCTGGTCAGAGCATCAGGCGATCCTGAACGCGGTGGTCCGGGGCGAAGCTCGCCTTGCCGAGCGGCTGGCTCGCGAACACTGCGAGGCGTCGGCTCAGATCATTCTGCGGCACCTTTTCGACAACGAGCCGTCGGCTGTGACGGCCTCCCAGCACACCCACCGGAGACGACTGTGAAACTGACCCCTGCCCAGCTCGAAACATTTGACCGAGACGGCTACCTGTTTTTTGAATCGCTTTTCAGCAAGCAGGAGATGGCAGTTCTGCTGGCCGAGGTACCGGCGCTCTATGGTCAGCAGCGCCAGGAAGTGATTCGCGAAAAAGGCTCGGATGCGGTTCGCACGGTCTTTGCGGCCCATCTGATGAACCAGGCCTTCGCCAAACTCGGACGGCACCCCCGCATGATCGACCCGGTGACGCAGATCTTCGGCGAGCCGGTCTACATGCACCAGTTCAAGGTCAACGGCAAACAGGCGTTCGACGGTGACGTCTGGCAGTGGCACCAGGACTACGGCACCTGGAAAGCCGATGACGACATGCCTGATGCCCGCGCGATGAATGTTGCGGTGTTTCTGGATGACGTCAACGAATTCAATGGTCCGCTGCTCTTCATTCCGGGCTCGCACAAGCAGGGCGCCATCTCTGCCAGCCACGACCTGTCGACCACCAGCTATCCGCTGTGGACGATCGACAACAAGACCATCACGCAACTGGTTGATCGCGGCGGCATCGTCGCGCCCAAGGGGCCGGCCGGCTCGATGATGATCTTCCATTCATGCCTGGTTCATGGCTCGCCGTCGAATATGTCGCCCTGGAACCGGACCATCGTCTATCTCAGCCTGTGCGCGGTCTCGAACCACATCCGCAAGTTTTCACGACCCGACTGGATCGCGCATCGCGACTTCACCCCGATCGAATCGCTGGCGGACGATTGCCTGACCAACCCCTCGATCCGCATCGATTCGCTGCCGCTCGCGCAGCCCGCCTGAGAGGCCGAGCACCATGAACCTGCACCGACTGCTTTTACAGCGCGCCGCTGATTCGCGCCCCCTTCGGGTGGGGCTGATTGGCGCCGGAAAATTCGGATCAATGTATCTCTCGCAGGCGCGCCGCACGCCGGGCATTCACCTGGTAGCGGTGGCCGATCTGTCGCCCAAGCGCGCACGAAAAGCCCTGCTGCACACCGGCTGGCCTGCCGACGCGCTGTCGGCGCGAAGCTTCGCGCAGGCCGCACGCCAGGGCAGCATCCATCTTTGCGACGACGCCATGGCGCTGATCGCTGCACCAGAGGTCGAGATCGTGATCGACGCCACCGGCAGCCCGTCGGCCGGTATCGCCCATGTGCTGGCCTGCTGCGCCAACGGCAAGCACATCGTCATGGTCAATGTCGAAGCCGACGCTTTGGCCGGCCCGCTGCTCGCCCGCAAGGCCCGCGACGCCGGCATCGTCTATTCGCTTGCCTATGGTGACCAGCCGGCGCTGATCTGCGAGATGGTCGACTGGGCCCGCACTGCAGGCTTTGACGTGATCGCCGCCGGCAAGGGCACGAAATATTTGCCGACCTATCACGCGTCCACACCCGACACCGTGTGGCAGCACTACGGCATCAGTGCCGAGGATGCGCGCACCGGCGGCATGAATGCGCAGATGTTCAATTCCTTTCTCGACGGCACGAAATCGGCGATCGAAATGGCGGCGGTGGCCAATGCCACCGGCCTCACACCCGCGCCCGACGGTCTGGCGTTTCCGGCCTGCGGCGTCGACGATCTCGCGCACCTTCTGCGCCCGGCTGCCGACGGCGGACTGCTGCACCACCGCGGTCAGGTCGAAGTGATCTCGAGCCTGGAGCGCGACAGCCGGTCGGTGTTCAGGGACCTGCGCTGGGGTGTCTATGTCACCTTCAGCGCCGATAGCGACTATGTCCGCCGGTGCTTTCGCGAATACGGTCTGCTGACCGATGCCAGCGGCAATTTCTCGGCAATGTACAAGCCCTATCACCTGATCGGCCTGGAGCTCGGCATCTCGGTGGCCTCGGTCGGGCTGCGCGGCGAACCGACCGGCGCGCCCGATGGCTGGCGGGGCGATGTAGTGGCCACGGCAAAACGCGATCTGAAGGCCGGCGAAGTGCTCGATGGCGAAGGCGGGTTCACGGTCTACGGCAAGCTCATGCCTGCCGCCGATTCACTGGCGGCAGGTGGGCTGCCGCTGGGACTGGCCCACGGCGTCAAACTCAAACGGGCCGTCGCTGCCGGCTGCGCCGTGCGATGGCAGGACGTCGCCTTCAACGCAAAAGACCCGGCGGTGAAGTTTCGCCGTGAAATGGAAAGCACCTTCAAGGAACCAAGACCATGACAACAACCAGCACACCTGCATTCACTGAAATCGCCAGCGGACTTCGCTTTCCGGAGGGACCGATCGCCTTGCCCAACGGCGACATTCTCCTGGTCGAGATCGAGCGCGGCACCGTCACCCGGGTCACGCCCAAGGGCGAGATCGAGGTGGTCGCACACACCGGCGGCGGCCCCAACGGTGCCGCCATGGGCCCCGACGGCAAGGTCTATCTTTGCAACAACGGCGGCTTCGCCTGGTCGACCATGCGCTCGGGTGGCCTGCGACCCGGTCACCAGGCCGCCGACTACGCCGGTGGACGCATCGAGCGGGTCGACCTTGCCACCGGCCGCGTCGAGGTGCTCTATACCCAGGGCCCGAACGGCCCGCTGAAGGGACCGAACGATCTCGTCTTCGACGGACATGGCGGCTTCTGGTTCACCGACCTGGGCAAATCGCGCGACCGCGATCTTGATCGAGGGGGCGTCTATTACGCGAAGGCCGACGGATCAGGCATCAGCGAGGTGGTCTATCCGATGCTCACGCCCAACGGCATCGGCCTGTCCCCGGACGGCAAGTTGCTCTATGTCGCCGAGACCCATACAGGGCGAGTCTGGCGCTTCGAGGTAAGCGGCCCCGGCGAGATCGCCAAAGCGCCCTTCCCGTCGCCCAACGGCGGCAGCCTGCTGGCTTCGATGTCGACCTACCGCCTGTTCGATTCACTCGCGATCGAGGCCAACGGCAATGTCTGCGTTGCCTCGCTCTTTGAAGGCGGCATCACCGTGATCTCGCCCGACGGCAAGGACATCGAACTGGTATCGCTGCCCGACATCTACACCACCAACATCTGCTTCGGCGGCCCCGATCTCAAAACCGCCTACATCACGCTGTCTACCACCGGCAAGCTGGTCTCGGTGCAATGGCCGCGAAGCGGCACGCCGCTTCATCACCTGAACCGGTGAGCGGGGCTTAGCGCGGCGAGTTCAACGCCGCCGCGTTGAGCGGCGTCAAAGGCGGCTTGCCGGCTTCGACCGCCAGCAGATTGCCAGCCGCGAGCATCGCCATCCCGAGTCTCGATGACCGGGTGGCGCTGCCGATATGCGGTGTGAGCACGATGTTCGGCACTTCAAGCAAGGCCGGATTCAGCGCCGGTTCGTTCTCGTAGACGTCGAGCCCGGCCGCGGCGATGCGATGCTCCTGAAGCGCTGCGGCGAGCGCAGCGTCGTCGACGATACCGCCGCGGGCGATATTGATCAGGGTTGCAGTGGGCTTCATCAGACCGAGCTCGCGCTCACCGATGATGTGGTGAGTGGCCGCCGAATAGGGCAGCACCAGCACCAGATGATCGGCCTGCGCCAGCAACTCATCG
>CAIKZV010000512.1 GCA_903831925.1 uncultured Burkholderiales bacterium | reverse complement strand
TGCTGCTGGAGTCGGTGAAGCCTTGAACCAGCCCAGAATACGACTGATAATTCCGGGGCCATTGGCGGTTAGGACGGCGGCGGCTGCGGCCGCAGGTTTCGGGCTTGCCGCAGGTGCCGGCGCCGGTTGCTCCGGTGTGACGTTTTGTACCGCCGCCTGGGGTTTTTCCGGCTTGGCCTCCTGCGAGGGCAGCAGATGTTCCGCGTCGGCGGGCGCATCAACCATGTTATAGGAGGCTGGAAGGACGCCTTCCTGGTTCAGGTCGTCGTGGCGACGGCGCGTGATCGTGTAATTGGGGGTCTCCAGATGGATGTTGGGGATCAGAATCACGTTGACCTTCAGTCGTGATTCCACCGAAGCGATATCGACGCGCTTTTCGTTGAGAAGGAATGTCGCGACATCCACAGGGACCTGCACATGGATAGCGGCACTGTTCTCCTTCATTGCCTCTTCCTGGATGATGCGCAGGATGTGCAGCGCGGTGGACTCGGTGCCGCGAATGAAACCGGTGCCACTGCAACGCGGACAGGGTTGATGCGCCGTCTCGCCCAGCGAGGGACGCAGGCGCTGCCGTGAAAGCTCCATCAATCCGAAGCGCGAGATCTTGCCCAGTTGCACCCGGGCGCGGTCGTAGCGCATCGATTCACGCAGCTTGTTTTCGACTTCGCGCTGATTGCGCTGGTTCTCCATGTCGATGAAATCGATAACGATCAGCCCGCCAAGATCGCGCAGGCGCAACTGGCGCGCGGCCTCCTCTGCGGCTTCCATATTGGTGCGAAATGCGGTTTCCTCGATGTCGGAACCCTTGGTCGATCGGGCCGAGTTGACGTCGATCGCGACCAGCGCCTCGGTATGGTCGATCACGATCGCGCCGCCCGAGGGCAGGGGCACGAGGCGTGAATAAGCGGTCTCGATCTGATGCTCGATCTGGAACCGGGTAAAGAGCGGCGTGTGGTCGCGGTAGCGTTTGACGCGTCCGACCATGTCGGGCATGACATGGCCCATGAACTGCTGCGCCTGCTCGCAGACGTCGTCGGTATCAAACAGGATCTCGCCGATATCGGCGGTGAAGTAGTCGCGGATGGCACGAATGACCAGGCTCGACTCCTGATAAATCAGGAAGGCGCCCGATGCCGACGTTGCCGCCGATTCGATCGCGCGCCACAGCTGCATCATGTAGCTGAGGTCCCACTGGAGTTCTTCCTGGGTGCGACCCAGCCCGGCGGTGCGGGCAATCAGGCTCATCCCGGTCGGCAGTTCGAGCCGGTCCATGATTTCCCGAAGCTCCTGGCGCTCCTCACCCTCGACCCGGCGCGACACGCCGCCGCCGCGCGGATTGTTGGGCATCAGCACGAGATAGCGGCCGGCCAGTGAAATATAGGTGGTGAGTGCCGCGCCCTTGTTGCCGCGCTCTTCCTTCTCAACCTGGACAAGCAGCTCCTGGCCTTCGGCGATCGCATCCTGGATGCGGGCCTTCGATGCCTCGACGCCGGGCTTGAAATAGGACCTCGAGATTTCCTTGAAGGGCAGGAAACCGTGACGGTCTTCGCCATAGTTGACAAAGCAGGCCTCGAGACTGGGCTCGACCCGGGTGACCACGCCCTTATAGATATTGCTCTTGCGGGACTCGCGTCCCGCCGACTCGATGTCGATATCGATCAGCTTCTGACCATCGACGATCGCGACGCGCAGCTCTTCCGAGTGCGTCGCATTGAACAGCATGCGTTTCATTCAAAAACCTCCGACTCGCGCATCCAGCGTGGTGCGCGGGGCCAGCGGATCAACGCAGGAATCTCCGATCAGCGCGCAGGGCGCATCCGGCCAAAACGCATCGGGCTCCGGCGCAGCGCCTCCACGCAACGGCCCTGGGGCAGTTGGCGGCTTGGTTCAGTCATGATGGGCGGCGCATGGAGTGTGGGATGCTGAGGTGCTGAGCTTCGCGGCGCCGGCTCGGTGGGCCGGGGGGCGGGTCTGGCGCTTCTCGTTCTGTTTTGATGAATTCTTGCGTAGTCTCCGCGCGCCGAACCATTCGGCGCCGCGATTGCATTCTTTCCGTTGCGCCTGGCTGGCTCGCTGGTCATCGCTCACCGCTACAATGCGGACGGTGACATCTCGGCGCGCTTGCGCTTCGCAACTAGGCAAAGTATAGCAAGATGAATGCCTTAGCGGCAAAACCTGATGCACCGTCTGCAAGCTTGCCTGCGCCTTCGCCCGACGTCCGGTTGATTCGCATTGATGACGCGCATGCCGGCCAGCGCCTCGACAATTTTCTGATCGGACTGCTCAAGGGTGTCCCGAAGAGTCGCGTCTATCGAATCGTCCGCAGCGGCGAGGTCCGGGTCAACAGTGCTCGGGCCAGCCCCGAGCGCCGTCTGATGCTCGGCGATCTGGTCAGGATCCCGCCGGTCAGGGTGGCAGCGCCCGATTCGGTCGCGCCGGTACCGGGGCAGGAGTTTCCGGTTCTGTTCGAGGATGACGCATTGCTGGTGATCGACAAGCCGGCCGGCGTTGCGGTGCACGGCGGCAGCGGGGTGAGCTTCGGAGTGATCGAGCAGCTTCGGGCGGCCCGACCGGAGGCACGATTGCTTGAGCTGGTCCACCGCATCGACCGGGAGACCTCCGGGGTGCTGATCGTTGCCAAAAAGCGTGCCGCGCTCGTCACAATGCATGAGGCGATGCGGCAGGGGCGGGTCGGCAAGCGCTATCTGGCGCTGGTTGCCGGAGATTGGTCGGGTCCGCCGCAGGCCTTGCGGTTCCCGCTGCATCGCTACCTGACTGCCGAAGGCGAGCGGCGGGTGGCGGTTCAGGATGGCGGGCAGGTGGCCGGCACCCGGGTACGGGCCCGGTCGAGGCTGGTGCATCCGCAATTCGGGCGTCTGACCCTGATGCAGGCCGACCTCGAAACCGGGCGTACGCATCAGATCAGGGTTCATCTGACGCATGTCGATCATCCCCT
>CAIKZV010000511.1 GCA_903831925.1 uncultured Burkholderiales bacterium | reverse complement strand
CTACCGGACGGTTGCGCATCTTTTAGTTTTCAACAAGAACCCGGTGCAGCGGATCTTCCAGATCAAAGGCTGGCAGGTCAGAAAGCGGCCGGTCGTCTTCAGGCCTCGAATCAAGGCCACGTTGTCGGTGGCGGAGCGGCCGAACGAACGCTGGGCGACGGATTTGTGCCGGATTTGGGCTGGACGTGATGGCTGGACGACGCTAGCGCTGGTGATCGACTGCTGCAGCCGGGAGCTGCTGGGCTGGCACCTGTCTCGCAGCGGCCGATCGAAGACCGCGGAGTCGGCGCTCGAGCACGCGTTGATCGCTCGATTCGGAAAGCTGGGCAAGGTGCCACAGCCGTTCCTTCTGAGATCCGACAACGGCCTTGTGTTCACCAGCCGAAGCTACACGGCCCTGGTTCGAGGCTATGGCCTGCGCCAGGAATTCATCACACCGTACAGCCCCGAGCAGAACGGCATGGTCGAGCGCGTGATTCGAACCTTGAAAGAGCAGTGCGCGCACCGGCATCGGTTCGAGTCGTTGCAACACGCCAGCAGGACGATCGGAGATTGGATCGGCTTTTACAACAACCGACGACCCCACCAGGCGCTCGGCATGAAGACCCCCGCTAAGGTATTTGCGTTAGCGGCCTGAGTTGAGCAGGCTCTGCTGGGTCATTACATCGCGTTCGAGCGCCCGACACTGCGCAAGCTCAAGCAGCTCGACCTAACATCGGGTTTTCGGTGAGCAATAAGGATTGGTGGAAAGTCAGCACGGGTGACCGCCAACTCAGCGCGCAGCGACCTGTATCTGCCTGCTAAGCATCATCTTCATACGGTCTGAAGATGGAGGGTTTTTTGGAAGGTAAAAAACATCGAGTCCCGGTATGCCGCATGGATCTTGTGACTGATACCGACAAAAAACCGCCTGAATTAGCCGTCGTTTCGGCTCGTCAGGGTTCGAATAAGCAAAAAGCCCCGCACTAAGCAGGGCTTTTTGCTTTGTTCATTTGGTTGCGGGTTCGGCCGGTCAGCCACGACGCTTTAGCGCTCAACAGCCTGATAAACCATCTGTCGCAGCAAGTATCGGTAAGGCAGTCGACCTTGCGGCGATTGCATCATCAGCACCACGTACATCTGTTCCTTAGGGTCGATCCAGAAGTAGGTTCCGTAAGCACCACCCCAGTAATAGTCGCCGACGCTGCCAGGCAGCGGGTTACGCCCGACATCGGTACGGACCGCATAGCCCAGGCCAAAGCCCTGACCCATTGCCGCAGAAGGCGCAAGCGCCTCGAACCTCACCATGTCGGGCCCGATCGGCGCGCCTGGCGGCAGGTGGTTTGCCGACATCAACTCGATCGTTTTGCGCGACAGGATACGCACGCCATCGAGCTCCCCGCCGTTGAGCAGGTACTGGCAAAAGCGCGCGTAGTCGGCCGCCGTCGACACCATGCCCCCGCCTCCCGACTTGAAGGCCAGATCCTCGGTCACTGCCGGAATTTTGGGGATCTCCTTTTTCGGCCCCTCCGGTTGAGGACGAGTCGCCCGGCCTGCAGCCGACGCGGGAGCCGAATAGCCGGTGTCGACCATTTTCAAGGGGCCGGTGATCCGCTCAGCGACAAACTTGTCAAGCGACTGGCCGCTCACGACTTCGACGATGCGCCCAAGCACATCGGTCGAATAGCTGTATTCCCAGGTGGTCCCCGGCTGAAACACCAGCGGCAGCTTGGACAGCTTTGTCACCAGGGTCGCGTTGGTATCGGCGTTATCCCCGACCTTTGCGTCGACATAAGCCTGCTTGATCGGATTGTCGCCGGCGCTCCCGTAGGTCAGTCCGGAGGTGTGTCGCAACAGGTCCTGCACGGTCATTGGGTTTGCCGCTGCCTCAAGCGCCATTGCAGGCTTACCGTCAGCGCCAGTTTTGACAACGCCGACCTTGAGGTCCTTGAACTCCGGCAGGTATTTCGACACCGGATCAACGATCGACAGTCGCCCTTCCTCGGAGAGGATCATGATCGCTGTCGAGGTGATCGGCTTGCTCATCGAGGCAATCCGGAAAATGCCGTCCATCGGCATCGGCGTGCCCGACTGCGGGTCGCGAACGCCGAAGCTTTCCTGGTAGGCGATCTTGCCGTTGCGACCGATCATCAGGACCGCGCCTGGAATCTCACCGCTGGCAACGCCCTGCTTCATCCGTTCGGTGAGACGCGCAAGCCTCGCCGCTGACAGCCCCACTTCGCCCGGGGTTGCGGCCCTGACGCCACCTGCCGCCAATACAGGTGCGGTGGGCGTGCTTGCGCACGCAGAAAGCAGCAGCGTGATCGCCATGACGCCAAGACACTTCTTCATCGTCTCTCTCTCTCTTTGTTGTCGTAATGTTGGAATCACGGCCTGCGCCGCGTTTGGCTGATTGTAGCGTTGAGCCTTTAGTGACTCGGCCTGAAGATCTGCTTGGCCGCGATTGTTCAGCCTTGTGTGAGCAGCAGTATCTGGCTGACCTGGCCTGCCGCCAGGGCTACACGCTGTTCGCAGGCCAGACCGGCGCGTGCGAGCCCGGTGGCATCGAGGGGCGCAGCCAGTGCGCCGGGGTGCGCGAAAACTTAGGCGCGTGACGCAGCGCCACCAGTTTTCCGAAGCCGCTGTCGTACTCCTCGGCCATGCCCTCGAAGCTTGCGCCGGGCGCCGAAAAACCGTCGGTGAGGCGGCCCATGGACCTCAGCCAGAGCGCAGTTCGCGCCAGCGAGACCCGCACGTGCCAACTGCCGCCCTCGAGGGACTGCCTGCGCAGTGCCACCTGGGCACCGAATGCCATGAGGAATACGGTCGCATAGTCGAGCACCTGCATCGGCAGGGGTTTCGGTTGCGCGCTTCCGGCGGCTTCGGCCTCGG
>CAIKZV010000510.1 GCA_903831925.1 uncultured Burkholderiales bacterium | reverse complement strand
GGTGAGCGTCTGGATGCCACCGCTGCCGCTGCGCACGCCGCCGGTGTTCTGCGAGGAGGGATAGACCACCATCACATTCGCACCGAGGCTGCGGACCTGCTCCTCGACCCGGGACTGCGCGCCCTTGCCGACCGCGATCATCGCGATCACCGCCGCCACGCCGATGATGATGCCCAGCATGGTGAGGGCCGAACGCAGTGCGTTGGTGCGCAGGGCAAGCAGGGCGATGCGGAAGGTGGAAAGCATGTCCATGGCGCTTGCCTCCTCAGACCGTATCAGTCCGCGACCGGCTCAAGCGCGGCCAGTGCGGTCGCAGCGTCGAGCGGCGGATTGACGATGTCGCGAACCACCCGGCCATCGCGAAAACTGATGATGCGCGAGGCAAACGCCGCGACGTCAGCCTCGTGGGTCACCAGCACGATCGTGATGCCTTCGCGGTTGAGCGACTGCAACAGCGCCATGACCTCGATGCTGGTGCGCGAATCGAGCGCGCCGGTCGGCTCGTCGGCGAGAATCAGCGACGGGTCGTTGACCAGCGCGCGCGCAATCGCCACGCGCTGCTGCTGACCGCCCGACAGTTGCGCCGGATGGTGATCGATGCGTTCACCAAGGCCGACCTGCTTAAGTCGCCTCAAGGCACGGGCATGTCGTTCGAGCCGCGACACGCCGGCATAAAGCAGGGGCAACTCGACATTGTCGAGTGCCGTGGTTCGCGGCAGCAGATTGAACTGCTGAAACACGAAACCGATGCGACGATTGCGGATGGCCGCAAGCGCATCCCGATTGAGCGAATCGACCGCCTCGCCCCCCAGCCAGTAACGCCCGCTGGTGGGCTGATCGAGGCAGCCCACGAGGTTCATGAAAGTGGACTTGCCCGAGCCGCTCGGACCCATCACCGCAACGAATTCACCCGGCATCACCGACAGGCTCAGTTCGCGCAGGGCATGGACCGTCCCGCCACCGACCTCATAGCGCTTGGCGAGCGACTCGCAGCGGATCAGTGGCTCGAGGCCGGACGCCTCAACACCGGCAGCAGCAACGGCGGTTTCTGTGGCAGCGGTCGTCATGACACGCTAGAGCCTCGGCCCGCCGGGTCGCGGCAGGCTCGCCGGGCCGGGTGAGTTCGCGCCACCGACGATGCCGACATAGACCGGGTCGCCTTCAGCCAGGCTCGCGCCATTGAGAATGGCGATCACCTCGGTGCTCGAGCCATCGGACAGACCCAGGCGCAATTCAACCGCGACTGGCTGCCTTCCGGGCCTGGCACGAAGACCCGACCGCGCGAGACGGTTCGCCCGCTCAGCTCGACCAGGATCTCGGCATATTTCTTCTTCTGGCCATCGTCGAGGATGTCGTTGATTCGCGCGCGCATCTCGGCGCGATTGGCCTCGGACAGCTTGGCGCGCTCCGACTCGGGCGCCTCCCGCACGGCAAGAAATCGCTCGCGCATACCGGTAAAAATGCCATCGAGCTGGGTGCGCTGCGAATCGGTCAGCGCCAGATCACGCTCAAGCCGATCTCGAAAGGCGCGCAGCTGAGCTCCGGGACCGCCCTGAGCTCCGGGACCGCCCTGAGCTGCGCTGCCGCCCGGGGCAGATGACGATGACGGTGTGGCTGCCAGCGGCTTGGCGGCTGATGCAGCGGCAGGTCCCTGAGCCGCGGTTGCTGAAGCACCCGCAGTGACCGTCGATTTTCCGGCCTCCACAGAGGGCTTGTCGGCACCGGCCTGCATCGCGGCACGCCGCGCATCGATCTCGGCATTGATCGATGCAAACGTCTTGCGTTGCGCCGGGTCGAGCACCTCATTGATCCGGCGACGCATGTCATTGCGCAGCTTCTCGCCCAGCGCAGCACGCTCTTCCTGTGGCGCTTCGCGGATACCGGCAAAGCGCTCGCGCATCGACAGGAAGACCGCATCGACCGAGGCCTTCTGCGTATCGGTCAGGGCCAACTCACGCTCGAGCCGCTCGCGATAGGCCTGAATGCCGCCACCCTGACTTTGCCCCTGAGCTTGCGCCGGCGACATCACCAGGTCGAGCGCGGCCTGCAGCGTCGAGGCGCCAAAGCCAGCCCCCGACACCGCCGCTGACTTAGCCGGATCGACCATGCCAGGCGGCTTGAAACGCAGCGCGGCATTCGGCACCTTGAGCACGTTCTCGCGCACATCGGTGATCACCCTGACATTGGCGGTCATCCCCGGCAGCAGCACCAGCGACTCGTTGTCGGCCGACACCACCGCGGTATAGGTGATGACGTTCTGGACATTGAGGGCCGCCTTGCGGACCTGCGTGACCAGTCCGGAAAAGGTTCGACCCGGAAAGGCATCGACCGTGAAGGTGGTCTTCTGACCGACGCGAAGGCGACTGACCTCGGCCTCGTCGATCGACACCTCGACCTGCATGTCACGCAGGTTCTGGGCGATCAGAAACAGCTCGGGCGCTGCAAGACTGACTGCCACGGTCTGACCCGGCTCGATCGATCGTTTGATGACGACGCCGTCGACCGGTGCGCGAATGATGGTTCGGCCCAGATCGACCCGTGCCGACGCCAGCAGTGCTTCGCGCTGCTGCACGGTTGAGCCGGCATTGCGCAGCTGCGCCTGAGCCAGGTCGATCTGCGCATTGGCGGTGACGACGTCCTGCTCGAGCGCCCGATAGATCGACTTCGCCTTGTCGCGCTCGGCAGGCGAAATGAAGTTGCGCTCGACCAGTTCGTTCTTGCGGTCGAGGTCACGCTTGGCCTCTTCGAGATTGATCGTGGCCCGTGACAGATCGGCGCGACGCGACGCGAGCGTCGCCTGCTGCACACCGACCTGAGCCTGCGCCGCATCGACATCGGCCTGGGCCTGACGGACTCGGTACTCGAAGGTCTCCGGGTCGATTCTGGCAATGACCTGGCCCTTTTTCACCTCGGAATTGAAGTCGGCGAGCACCTCCCGGATCTGCCCTGAGACCTGGGAGCTGACCTGCACCTGCACGGTGGCTGCAAGCGTGCCGGACGCGGCCACGGTCGCGGTGAGCGTGCCGCGCTCGACCTTCGCAGTGCGCAACTGTGGCTGATCGCCGGCGGTACGCTTGTTGAACCACCACCATGCGCCGCCGGCAAGTGCGGCGACCACCAGCAGCAGACTGATCAGGGAACGCAGTTTCATGAATGGGCCGGAAAGGGCAGTGCGCCCGATCTTACCCCGACACCCGGGACAAACTTCGCGACCGGGCCATGACACGTCGATGGCACTGATCAGGCACCACACGAGGTCGACGAGGGCACCGTCAGGGACGGGTGCGCTGCTCGAGCACGGTCAGCCAGACGATTGCCTCAGCCGGCGAATCACCGCACATCTCATGCGATGGCTGCAGGCTTGCGCAGACTGATGGTCGATCAGGGCGCCCGAAGATCAGGCACTGGCGCTCGGCCCCAAGCTGAATACAGGCCACCCCGGCCGGCTTGCCCTGCGGCATGCCGGGAATCGGCGTGGTGATGGAGGGCGCGATGCAGCACGCCCCGCAACCGGGGCGGCACTGCACCGCTTGCGCTGACGGGGCAGCGCTCAGTGGAAAAACTCAATCGGGCATTCAGACATCGATGTCGTCACTGCTCCGATTGCTGCCCTGCGAAGGGGAAGCGCCCGAGCCTGCGCCCGAGCCGGGTCGATCGGTCTGCGCCGGACGAGCCGACGAATCTTGCCGTTTCGCGGTATCGGCTGCCGCAGGCTTGCCACCTGGCATTGACTGTCCCTGTTGCGGTTTTGCGGTGCCCTGTTGAGCACCCGCCTGAGGTGCCTGCCCTTGCTGAGTCTTCTGGGCAGGCGTCGTGCTGGGCTTGTTGCTGTCTTGCTGGTCCATAGGGTCATCCTGAAAAGTCGAGGGAAGGCCGGATGACCTTCCCTGGTTCCTACAGGGCAATCCGCATGCCCGCCGACAACGGCACGGCTTGAACCGGGCAGCCTCAGACCTTGCCGTAGAGCTCGCTGCCCTTTCGCACGAACTCGATCGCCTTCTCGGTCATGCCGCGCTGAAGCGCGGCCTCGGCGCTCACACCGGTCTTCTCGGCATAGTCGCGCACATCCTGCGTGATCTTCATCGAGCAGAAATGCGGGCCGCACATCGAACAGAAATGCGCAGTCTTCATCGAGTCCTTGGGCAGGGTCTCGTCATGGAAATCCTTGGCGGTGTCGGGGTCCAGACCGAGGTTGAACTGGTCGGCCCACCGAAACTCGAATCGCGCCTTCGACAGCGCGTTGTCGCGGATCTGCGCACCCGGATGACCCTTGGCCAGATCGGCCGCATGCGCGGCAATCTTGTAGGCCATGATCCCGTCCTTGACGTCCTTCTTGTTGGGCAGCCCG
>CAIKZV010000509.1 GCA_903831925.1 uncultured Burkholderiales bacterium | reverse complement strand
GGCCAGTTGCATCGCTTCGGGGATCCGTGTTGCGCCGGCATCGAGCGCGCCGCGAAAAATATAGGGAACGCACAGGACGTTGTTGACCTGATTGGGGTAGTCGGAGCGACCGGTCGCGATGATGCAATCGGGTCGAACCGCCTTGGCCAGCTCGGGTCTGATCTCGGGTTCGGGATTGGCCAGCGCCAGGATGATCGGACGGGGCGCCATGCTGGCCACCATATCCTGCGTGAGGACACCGGCGGCCGAGCAGCCCAGAAACACGTCGGCGCCCTTGACGACATCGGCCAGCAGACGGGCCTCGGTACGCCTGGCATAGCGCTGCTTTGAGACATCCAGGCCCTGGCGCTCGTCGTGGATCACGCCTTTCGAGTCGCATACGAAAATGTTTTCGCGGCGCATGCCGAGCCCGACGAACACATCGAGCACGGCAATGGCTGCCGCACCGGCTCCTGAGACGGCGACCTTCACCGATTCAATGGGCTTGCCGACCAGCTCCAGGCCGTTGAGCAGCGCTGCGGCTGAAATGATGGCCGTACCGTGCTGGTCGTCGTGAAAGACCGGGATCGACAGGCGCTCGCGCAGTTTGCGCTCGATCTCGAAGCACTCGGGTGCCTTGATGTCTTCGAGGTTGATGCCGCCCAAGGTCGGCTCGAGCGCCGCGATGATCTCGATCAGTCGATCCGGATCCTTCTCGGCGAGTTCGATATCGAAAACATCGATCCCGGCAAATTTCTTGAACAGACAGCCCTTGCCCTCCATGACCGGCTTGCTTGCGAGCGGACCGATGTCGCCCAGGCCAAGCACGGCCGTGCCGTTCGTGATGACACCGACGAGATTGGCGCGTGAGGTGTAATCGGCGGCCAGTGAGGGGTCTCGCTCGATCGCAAGGCAGGCATAGGCAACGCCTGGCGAGTAGGCGAGTGAGAGATCGCGCTGGTTGGACAGGGGTTTGGTCGGCGAGACCGAAATCTTGCCTCGGGTCGGGGAGCGGTGATAGTCGAGCGCGGCTTCGCGCAGCGCTTCTTCGGCTTTCGACAACGGGGCTTGATCGTTTTTCATGGCAAATCCAGTTGAGATTCCAGTGGTGCTTGAACACCGCGATATGAATTCGATCCGCTCAGATCAGAGGCGGACGAACGGCAAGCAGGGCTGCAAAACGCTCATCCGACCAATCATAGCTCCCGACGGATAACAGGTGATTTCGTCAGGTTTTCGCGACGCGAGCCGCGTCGCTCAACATGAGGGCAAAGCCGATCGAACGGTGATCAGCGGGTGGCGGCCATCGCTTCCTTGCCGGCTGGCGCGCGTGTCGCGCGGACAGAGAAACGAAGCTCGACATGGCGATGGAAGCCTGCCCCCACCAGGGTGCTGGCAACCAGGGCCAGAATCAGACCCAGGCCGTTCGCGAGAAGATTGTCTGCAAAAAAGTGCGTCACGCCGGCGTTGATGATCAGGCAGACCGGGTAATGCACCAGAAAGACCGAGTAGGAAATTCGACCAAGCCAGGCGACGAATTGCTCGACGCGAGTCAATGATGCCTCGGTGCGCTTCGACGGCCTGATGAGGCTCGACGCAAAAAGCAGCGCCGCGACAGCCAGACCCACCGCGATTCGGGAGCGGAAATCAAGGACCAGTGCGAGGACGACGATCATCCCGATCAGTGTCGCCATCGTGACCGGTCGCTTTGATGTCGTTACCCACCAGGTGAGGGCGCCCAGACCGTAGCTGCCAAAGAAATAAATGCCCCAGATGTCGAAGGCGGCCTCACGGTTGAAATAAAAGAGCGAGGCGGTCATGCCGATGGCGGTCAGCGTGGGCGCCAGCCAGCGCCCCGATCGGCGCGAAGCCAGCCAAAGCAACGCTGTCAGGCTGCAATAAAGCTGAAGGTCGATGGCGATATACCAAAGCCCTGCTGAAAGAGAATCCTGACCGACGATGTTCTGAAGCATCAGCAGGTTGGCGAACAACTGGTGGAGCGACGGTTTGGCCGGGATCGAATCGAAGTCAGCCCAATGCCGGGCGATTGCTGCCGCGATGATGGCCACGCCAATGGCGACCGCGTAAGGGATTGACAGCCGCAGGTAGCGACGAATCATGACCGGCAGCGGCGACCCGAAGTTCGCCCTGCCTTGCGGGCCAAGTGCCCGGGCAGCCATGTAGCCCCCCAGTACCAGGAAAACCTGTACCGCGATGCGTCCGTTTGCACTCAGCCAGCCGACCACGCCGCCCAGGAACGGGCTCACCACCTCCGACATCGGCCCGTAAAACGCAAGGTGATGCAGAACGATCAACTGGGACGCGATACCCTTGAGGGCATCGATGACGGGCAGACGCTGGGTCATGAACACACAATTCGGAACGGTGGGGTGACTTTCGGACAAACGGCATTCTAGACGACCGTCGGTGACCTGACACGCATTTGTCATGCAGCAGTCATGCAGGATCGACAGACTCGACCGCTTTGCCATCCCGGCACATGCCAGGTCATCAAGGAGAAACAATGAATTTCAAGGCACTTATTGCGGCAGCAGTTCTGGCTGTTGCGGCACCGGCTCATGCGCAAGTCGAGATCCAGTGGTGGCATGCAATGGGCGGCGCCCTCGGCGAGTGGGTTAACGGCCTCGCCAAGGACTTCAACGAACAGCAGAAGGACTACAAGGTGGTCCCGGTTTTCAAGGGCAATTACGATGAGGCGATGACTGCGGCAGTCGCGGCCTTTCGCGCAGGCAATGCGCCCCACATCCTGCAAGTGTTTGAGGTGGGCACGGCCACGATGATGGCGAGCAAGGGCGCGATTGTGCCGGTGACCAAGGTCATGAGCGACGCCGGCCTGAAGTTCGATCCGAAGTCCTATGTGCCTGCGGTGTCGGGCTACTACACCGCCCCCAATGGTCAGATGCTGAGCTTTCCCTTCAACAGCTCGACCACGGTGTTCCATTACAACAAGGATGCCTTCAAGGCAGCCGGCATGGACCCTGAAAAGCCGCCGACCACCTGGCCGGAAGTCGCGCTGGCAGCGGCGAAGCTGAAGGCGACCGGACACAAGTGCCCATTGACGACGTCCTGGGTGAGCTGGACCCAGCTCGAAAGTTTCTCGGCCTGGCATAACGTAGAGTTCGCCACCAAGCGCAATGGCTTCAATGGACTCGATGCGCGCCTCGTCTTCAACACGCCGCTGCATGTTCGCCATATCGAGAACCTGGCCAATCTGTCGCGTCAGGGGCTGTTCGTTTACAAGGGCCGGGCCGGTGCAGCCGACGCCACCTTCGTGTCGGGCGAATGTGCGATGTATACAGGGTCGTCGGCCGCCTACGGCAACATCAAGCGCAACGCGAAATTTGCCTCAGGCATTTCCGCGCTTCCCTATTACCCGGATGTGCCCGGTGCACCGCAGAACACCGTGATCGGCGGAGCGAGTCTGTGGGTCATGTCGGGCAAGAAGCCGGTGGAGTACAAAGGCGTTGGCGCCTTCTTTGATTATCTGAGCCGCCCCGATGTCCAGGCCAAGAGCCATCAGACAACCGGCTATCTGCCGATCACTCTGGCGGCGTTCGAGATGACCGAGAAGTCCGGCTTCTACACCAAGAATCCGGGTGCCGATGTCGCTGTCAATCAGATGATCCGCAAGACCACCGACAAGTCACGTGGCATCCGACTCGGCAAT
>CAIKZV010000508.1 GCA_903831925.1 uncultured Burkholderiales bacterium | reverse complement strand
GCCAGCACGAAAATGATCAGGTTGATGACGGTATGGCTGATGGCTTCCATGTTCGGATGACCTTCTGTCGGCAGGGTGTCGGGGTTCGGACCGGCAGGCTCTGGTGTCAGGCCCGCAGGACCTGGCCGTCGCGAACGACGAGGCAGGCTTTGACAATGTCGTCTTCGAGATCGATCTTGAGCTTGCCGTCGGCATCAATCACGAGCTTCAGGAAGTCGATGACATTGCGGGCATAGAGCGCCGAGGCATCGGCGGCCAGCATCGAGGGCAGGTTGGTCTCGCCGATGATGTGCACGCCGTGTTTCGTGACCGTGCGCCCGGGCTCCGACAGGGGGCAGTTGCCGCCCTGCTCTACCGCCATGTCGACGATGACCGAGCCGGCCTTCATCGACATGACCATCTCTTCGGTGACCAGCACCGGCGCCTTGCGGCCCGGAATCAGCGCTGTAGTGATGACGATGTCGGCCTGCTTGATGCGCTCGGCGACTGCCGCCGCCTGCCGCTTCATCCAGCTCTCGGGCATCGGCCGCGCATAGCCGCCCACACCTTTGGCGATCTCGCGTTCCTCGTCGGTTTCGTAGGCCACATCGATGAACTTGGCGCCCAGCGATTCGACCTGCTCCTTGACCGGCGGGCGCACGTCGGAGGCTTCGATGACTGCACCGAGCCGTTTGGCTGTGGCGATTGCCTGCAGTCCGGCCACGCCGACGCCAAGGATGACGACGCGTGCCGCCTTGACCGTGCCGGCAGCGGTCATGAGCATCGGCATGAAGCGCTGATAGGCATTGGCCGCCACCATCACCGCCTTGTAGCCGGCGATATTGGCCTGCGATGAGAGCACGTCCATGCTCTGGGCACGGGTCGTGCGCGGTGCGGCTTCGAGCGCGAAGGCGGTCGTACCGGCACTCGCCAGTTGTTCGAGACCGGCCCGATCAAAGGGGTCGAGCATGGCGACCACCGCGGTGCCCGGCGCCATCAGGGCGAGTTCGTCGGGCGAGGGGCGCCGCACTTTCAGGACCATGTCGGCTTTCAAGGCGGTGGCGGCATCGGCAAGGATGGCACCCGCAGCCTCATAGGCCGCATCGGTCACGCTCGCACCCGTTCCGGCGCCCGCCTGCACGATCACTTCGTGTTTGGCCGCGACCAGTTTCTTCACCGTTTCAGGGGTGGCGGCGACCCGCGACTCTCCGGCGCGCGTCTCGGTCGGCACTCCGATTTTCATTCTGAATTCTCCAGGCAATCCCAAAAGGATAACCTGTAGCGCGGCTTTTTGCCCGCGCGGGGCTTGCGGCGCAGGCCGAGGGGCCTCGGTTACACTCGAAAAATGGACACCTGCAAGCCCAGCACAAGGGTCGCGGCAGTCATCGAACGCGATCGACTGCTACCCATGATCGAGGAACCCGCCGCGCTCGATCGCACGCCTGCGGAGCCGGCGGCTTCAGGGCAATGAGCGCGTCGCGTGTCGTCGTCGGCTTGTCGGGCGGAGTCGATTCGGCTGTCTCCGCCTGGCTGCTCAAGGAGCAGGGCTACGAGGTCATTGGCCTGTTCATGAAGAACTGGGAGGACGACGACGACAGCGAATACTGTTCGAGTCGCCAGGACTGGATCGATGCGGCAAGTGTGGCCGATGTGCTGGGGATCGAGCTGGAGGCGGTCAATTTCGCGGCCGAATATCGCGAGCGGGTCTTCGCGGAATTTCTTCGTGAGTATGCGGTGGGCCGCACCCCCAATCCCGATGTGCTGTGCAATGCCGAGATCAAGTTCAAGGCCTTTCTCGACCATGCCATGCGGCTGGGCGCCGACTGCATCGGTACCGGCCACTATGCCCGGGTGCGGGCGGTGCCGGATGACGCGATGCCGGGCGGCATGCGTCACGAACTGCTGCGCGGCCTCGATGTGACCAAGGACCAGAGCTATTTTCTGCATCGCCTGACGCAGGCGCAACTGGCGCGTACGGTGTTTCCGGTGGGCGAGCTGCCCAAGCGCGAGGTGCGCCAGATTGCCGAACGCATTGGCCTGCCGAATCACGCGAAAAAGGATTCGACCGGCATCTGCTTCATCGGCGAGCGTCCGTTCAGGGCCTTCCTTAACCGGTATCTCCCGACCGCACCCGGCCCCATCCTCGACGATGAAGGGCGCCTGCTCGGTGAGCATGTCGGGCTGGCCTTCTACACCATCGGTCAGCGCAAGGGTGTGGGCATTGGCGGGCAAAAGTCAGGCAGCGGCGAGGCCTGGTATGTGGCGCGCAAGGACATGGACGCCAATGTGCTCTATGTGGTGCAGGGTCACGATCATCCCTGGCTGAGCACTGACTGGTTGCAGGCGGACGATGTCCACTGGATCGCCGGTACGCCGCCCGCGCATGACAGGCAGGGCGCCAAGACCCGCTATCGGCAAGCCGATGCGGCGTGTCGCATGTCGCGCTTGCCCGAGCGCCCGGACGGTTTTGCGCTCGCCTTCGATCAGCCGCAGTGGGCGGTGACGCCGGGGCAGTCGGCGGTGCTCTATCACGATGAGGTCTGCCTTGGCGGTGGCGTGATCGCTTCGGCGCAGGGCCTGTCTGCGTCGCAGGGGTCATAGGGGTCATAGGGGTCACACGGCTGATCGGAGCGACCATCGCGGTCGCAGGGGGCCGTCGGCTTGCAATCATGCCGCGCTAGACTCCGGGTCGCGATGTGGGGCTCTCTATCCCACGCCTACGCCAATGCCCCTGCGCCCATCAGAACCGGAGCCGAGTCGATGACCTCTCTCATCAGATTCCTGACCCTCGCGGGTTTCGCGGCCGCCACGCCTTTGCTCGCCTGGGCGGCGCGTGCTGGCGAAATCGGATGGTGGTGGAGTGTGCTCGCCGGGCTGCTGACGGCAGTCGGTGCCCGTGATCTGCTTCAGACACGCCACGCGATCCTGCGAAATTACCCGGTGTTCGGGCATCTTCGCTTCATGTTCGAGGCGATTCGTCCCGAGATCCGGCAATACCTGATCGAGTCCGACAGCGATGCAGTGCCGTTCTCACGCCTGCAGCGGGCACTGGTGTATCAGCGAGCCAAACAGGACATCGACAAGCGCCCCTTCGGCACGCAGCTCGATACCTATGCCAGCGGTTTTGAGTGGATGAACCACGCCATGGTCCCGGCGCCGCTGCAGTCGCATGATTTTCGGGTGACGGTGGGCGGCCCCCAGTGCACCCGCCCCTACGACGCCTCGATTTTCAATATTTCCGCGATGAGCTTCGGCTCGCTGTCGGCCAATGCCATCCGGGCCCTCAATCGTGGCGCCAAGCGCGGCGGGTTTGCACACGACACCGGCGAGGGCTCGATCTCGGCCTATCACCGCGAGTTTGGCGGTGATCTGATCTGGGAGATCGGGTCGGGCTATTTCGGCGCCCGCGATGAATCGGGTCGTTTCGATCGTGCGCGCTTCGTCGAGAACGCCTGCGACGATCAGGTCAAGATGATCGAGGTCAAGCTGTCGCAGGGCGCCAAGCCCGGCCATGGCGGCGTGCTGCCCGGGCCGAAGGTCACGCCCGAGATCGCGGCCGCGCGCGGCGTGCCGCCCTGGGTCGACTGCGTCTCGCCGGCCTCTCATTCGGCCTTCTCGACACCGATCGGGCTGCTTGAATTCATCGCCGAACTGCGGCAGCTGTCAGGCGGCAAGCCCACCGGTTTCAAGTTTGCGCTTGGCCACCCCTGGGAGTGGTTCGCGATCGCCAAGGCAATGCGCGAAACCGGTATCACGCCCGACTTCATCGTGATCGACGGCAAGGAGGGCGGCACCGGTGCGGCGCCCGCTGAATTCATCGACCGTGTCGGCATGCCGATGCGCGAAGGGCTGATGCTGGTCCATGACACGCTGGTCGGATTGAACCTGCGCACGCAGATCAGGCTGGGTGCGGCAGGCAAGCTCACCAGCGCCTTCGACATCGCCCGCACCATGGCAATGGGTGCCGACTGGTGCAACAGCGCCCGCGGCTTCATGTTCGCGGTCGGATGCATCCAGGCCATGAACTGTCACACTGGCAGATGCCCCACCGGCGTCACGACGCAGGATGCCGCCCGACAGCGTGCGCTGGTCGTGCCCGACAAGGCCGACCGGGTGTTCAATTTTCACGAGAACACCCTCAAGGCGCTGGCCGAGCTGATTGCAGCCGCCGGACTCACCCATCCGTCGCAACTGCATCTTGACCACATCATGCGTCGGATCACGCGTTCGGAAATCCAGCTGATGTCGACGATCTACCCGACGCTCAGAGGTGGCGAACTTCTGGAAGGGATTCCTGACCGGCCTGTCTACAAGGCCTTCTGGGAAAAGGCGCGTGCGGACAGTTTTTCGCCTGATTCGGCGCCCAAGCCTGCGCAGCACTTCTTCTGACGCAAGGGGCAGATGCCTGCCGGTGCCGGCGCGTACGAATCAACCGGCTCAGGCTGCAGCCGGTGCGGTGTCGACGAAGGCGTGACGGGTCGACAGCTTCTCGCTGAGTGCGGCCAGGTTGGGATAACGCGACCGCCAGTCGATCTGCGAAAAGCGGAAGTCGAGATAGCCGAGTGCGCAACCGACCGCGATGTCAGCAAGCGTGTAGCGGTCATCGCAGCAAAAAGGTCGATCAGCCAGGCCGTTTGACATCGAGGCCAGCGCGGCATCGACCTTGCCCATCTGCCGGTCGATCCAGGCCTGGCTGCGTTGCGCTTCGGTGCGCTGTGAATGCTCGATGCGAACCAGAATGAGCGCATCAAGCAGGCCGTCGGCAAGCGCCTCCCAGCAGCGCACTTCGACTCGCGAGCGGCCGCTCGGCGGGATCAGGCGATGAAT
>CAIKZV010000507.1 GCA_903831925.1 uncultured Burkholderiales bacterium | reverse complement strand
CGGCATGCTCGGTCAGCAGCAGCTCGGTGCCTCGCCTGCGACCTCCGCTCTGGCGCAAACCAGCCTGGGCGTTGCGGCGACTGCGGTGTCGGCCGGCGGCGCAGTGATCGCGGCAGATCCGGCCACCAACTCCCTCATCATCACCGCGCCCGAGCCGGTCTACCGGAATCTGCGCGCGGTGATCGAAAAGCTCGATGCGCGCCGGGTGCAGGTCTATATCGAGTCGCTGATCGTCGAGGTCAGCGCCGACCGCGCACTCGAACTCGGTGTGCAGTGGCAGTTCCTGTCGCAGCCCACCAATGGCGCGAACCAGGCGATTGGCGGCACCAACCTGCCGCCGCGCGGCTCGGGCTCCAACATCATCGATGCGGCGGCAAACATCGGCAGTCTGGGGCGAGGCCTGAACGTCGGCATCGTGCGTGCCGCGCCCCTGCTGGGCGGCACATCGGCCAACGGCACAGCAACCATCGGGCCGATCAATCTCGGATTTCTGGCGCGGGCCCTCGAGACCGAAGCCGGCGCCAATATTCTGGCAACGCCCAACCTGGTCACGCTCGACAACGAAGAGGCGCGGATCATCATCGGCCAGAACGTCCCCTTCATTACCGGCTCATTTACCGCCACCGGCGGCGCCGGCGCGATCAATCCCTTCCAGACCATCGAGCGCAAGGACGTCGGTACCACGCTGCGCGTGCGGCCGCAGGTGGCCGAAGGCGGCACGGTGCGCATGCAGATCTTCCAGGAGGTCTCGAGCGTGCAGGACGCCACGCTCGCCGCCGGTCTGATCACCAACAAGCGGGCAATCGAATCGAATGTGCTGGTCGACGACGGTCAGCTGGTGGTGCTCGGCGGCCTGATTGAAGAGCGCGTCGAGGGCAGCGTCAGCATGGTCCCGGGGCTGGGTCGCCTGCCGATCATCGGCAATCTCTTTCGCTATGACACCCGCAAGCGGGTCAAGACCAATCTGCTGGTGTTTCTGCGGCCGGTCGTGCTGCGCTCGGCCGACAGCTCCTACAGCCTGACCGCCGATCGTTACGATTACATCCGCATGCTGCAGGGCGATTCGAGGGTCACGCCCAGCGAAATCATGCCCGAGTCGCAACTGCGTCCGCCGGTGCTCTCGCCGATGCCGCCGCGCCCTGGTACCGCAGGCACGGCACCGCCGGGCGTCTCGCCTGCTTTCAATGATGCGATGGTTGATCGCTGGAAGGCGGTGATGCCGCCTGCGCCGGGTCAGCCTGCCGCGACCTCGGCCGCGCCCGGCCTGGCGCCGGCACAAAACGGTGTGCCACCCGTTGCCCCGCCCGGTGTCCCGCCCGGGATGCAGCTTGCGCCATCAGGTTCGTCGGGTGTCCCCCCAGCCATCCCAGGTTCCGGCGCCGACGGGCGGGTGATGCAAACCGCGCCTAACGAGGTCATCATCCAGCGCAACCTGAGTGCGCCGGCCTCCGGCAGCCCTTCTCAGTGAGCCTGCGGCCCTTGATGCCCGCGCTTTCGCTTGTTTCTGACTTGATAAGGCCGCTCCCATGAGTCAGGTCTCGCCTGCCCGCTACGTCCCTTATGGTTTTGCGCGCCAGAATCAGATGCTGGTATCGGGCGTGTCGGGGGATTCGATCGAGGTCTGGGTCGGCGACGCCACTCCCTCCCATGCCCTGGCCGAACTCGCGCGCACGCTGCCCCTGAGGGTAGTGCCGGTTCGCAAGGACGGCTCTGAGCTGTCGGCGGCCATCGCGCGGGCCTATTCGCAGCAGGAGGGCTCGGCCGCCTCGGTGGTCGATGAGGTCGAAAGCGACCTCGACCTGTCGCGGCTGCTGCAGGACATCCCCAAGATCGAGGATCTGCTCGAGACCGAGGACGATGCGCCGATCATCCGCATGATCAATGCGCTGCTCACTCAGGCTGCGCGCGACGGCGCCTCCGACATCCATATCGAGCCCTTCGAGTCCTATTCGATGGTGCGCTTTCGGGTCGATGGCGCGCTGCGCGATGTGGTGCGACCCAAGCGCGAGCTGCACGCCGCGCTGGTCTCGCGGATCAAGATCATGGCGAGCCTCGATATTGCCGAGAAACGTCTGCCGCAGGATGGCCGCATCACGCTTCGCATCGGCGGGCGCGCAGTGGATGTCCGGGTCTCGACTCTGCCCACCGGGCATGGCGAGCGCGCGGTGCTGCGTCTGCTCGAGAAAGAAGCCGGTCGGCTCGACCTGGCCAAGCTCGGCATGGCCGATGCGACCCTGGTCAACTTCGATCGGCTGGTCCATCAGCCGCACGGCATCGTGCTGGTGACCGGGCCGACCGGCTCGGGCAAGACCACCACGCTCTATTCAGCGCTCAATCGCATCGATGCGACCACCGTCAATGTGATGACGGTCGAAGATCCGATTGAATACGACCTGGAAGGCATCGGTCAGACCCAGGTCAATGCCCGGATCGACATGACCTTTGCCAAGGCCCTGCGCTCGATCCTGCGCCAGGATCCCGACGTCATCATGATTGGCGAGATCCGCGACCTCGAGACCGCGCAGATCGCGGTCCAGGCCTCGCTCACCGGTCACCTGGTGCTGGCCACGCTGCACACCAACGATGCGGTCTCGGCGGTCACCCGCCTCATCGATATGGGGGTTGAGCCCTTCCTGCTGTCATCGAGTCTGCTGGGCGTCGGCGCGCAGCGGCTGGTGCGTCGCTTGTGCGTGCAGTGCCGTCAACCCGATCCGGTGGCCAAGGGCTGGCGTGCGGTGGGTTGCGTCGCCTGTAATCGCACCGGTTATTCAGGTCGCACCGGTATCTACGAGCTGCTGCAGGTCGATGAAGACATCCGCGCCATGATTCATCGCAATGCCAGCGAGGGCGAGATCCGCACGAGCGCACAAAAGAGCGGCATGCAGACCATGCGCGACGACGGTTTTCGCTGGGTCCACGACGGCACGACCTCCTTCGATGAGGTGGTGCGCGTGACGCGCGACTGATGCCGGCCTATCGCTTCGAGGCCGCTTCGGCCGCCGGGCGCATCGAACGCGGCATTGTCGATGCCGACAGTCCCCGCCAGGCGCGGGGCGTGCTTCGCGAACGGGGTCTGACCCCAATTTCGGTGGCCACGGTCGAGGACCGGGCGGCGGGCGGTGGCGGGTCGATGGTGATCGGCGGGCGTCTGAAGGATGCCGATCTGGCGATGGCGACCCGCCAGCTGGCCAGTTTGCTGTCGGCGCGTCTGCCGCTCGAACGAGCGCTCGCGGCGATCGTCGAGCAGGCTGAGCGACCGGTGGTGCGCGACCGTTTTGCGGCGGTTCGCAGCGAGGTGGTGGCCGGCCAGACCCTGGCGGCGGCGATGGGCAAGTATCCGCGCGACTTTCCGGATGTGTATCGCGCGCTGGTGGCCGCAGGCGAGCAGTCGGGCGACCTCGGGCTGGTGATGTCGCGGCTGGCCGACTATGTCGAGTCGCGCACCGCACTCGCCCAGCGAGTCACGATGGCCTTCACCTACCCGGTGATCGTGACGATCGTGGCCGCCGGCGTGATCATTGCCCTGCTGACCTACGTGGTGCCGCAAGTGGTCGGCGTCTTTACGCAAACCAAGCAGAAATTGCCGCTATTGACCGTCATTCTCATCGAACTGTCGGCTTTTGTGCGGCATTGGGGCTGGCTGGTGGCCTTGCTGATGGCAGGCGCCGCGGTGGGCGCGAAGTCGCTGCTCAAGACGCCGAGCCTGCGGCTTGCCTGGCACAAGCGGCTGCTCAATCTGCCGCTTTTTGGTCGGCTGATCAGGGGCGTGAATACCGCGCGCTTTGCCTCGACGCTCGCCATCCTGACGGCCAGCGGCGTGCCCCTGATCCGCGCGCTGGATGCCGGCGCCCAGACACTCACCAATGAGGCGATGCGGGCGAACGTGGTCGATGCGGTATCGCGGGTGCGCGAAGGCGCGCCGCTGTCGCGCGCGCTGGCTGCCGGCGGCTATTTTCCGCCGGTCATGATCCACATGATCGCCAGCGGCGAGGCCACCGGCGAGTTGCCCGACATGCTTGAGCGCACCGCCAAGACCCTGTCGGGTGAGGTCGAGCGCCGCACGCTTGCGCTGACCAGCCTGCTCGAACCTTTGTTGATCCTGGTGATGGGCGCGATCGTGCTGATGATCGTGCTGGCGGTGCTGCTGCCGATCATCGAGATCAACCAGCTCGTTCGCTGAGCGCCTCCCAGACTCGGGCGGGCGTAAACGGCATATCCATCGGCGGCACGCCGCGGCTGCGCAGTGCGGCGCTCATTGCATTGACCAGCGCCGGCAGCGAGCCCGAGCAGCCCGATTCGCCCACGCCCTTGGCGCCCAGCGCATTGAGCGTGGTCGGCACCGGGTTGTAGTCGTTGCGGATGTTCGGCACCCAGCCCACCCGCGGCATCGGATAGTCCATGAAGCTGCCGGTGAGCAACTGCCCGGTCTCTTCGTCATAGATGATCTGCTCGCCGAAGACCTGGCCGGCGCCCTGCAGCACGCCGCCGTGGACCTGTCCCTGCACCAGCTGCGGCGAAATCACCGTGCCGAGGTCGTCGACCGCGTTGTAGGCAATGACCTCGGTCACGCCGGTTTGCGGATCGATTTCGACTTCGGCCACATGGCAGCCGTTGGGGAAGGTGGCACCCGACACCGCCTCGCCTTCGCAATCGAGCGGATGCGCGCCATCGGCGCTGCGGGCAAGGCTCCCGGCGAGCTCGAGCAGGCCGATGCGCTGGGTCGCCACGGCAGCGGCGGAGCCGGTCTGGAAAGCACCGTCGACATACTGAAGCGATTCGGGTGCGACACCGAGCGCGCTGGCTGCGGCCGGGCGCGCAAGCTCCAGGATCCGGGCGGCCAGCATCTTGCAGGCGCTGCCCGCACCATAAAGTGATCGCGAGCCGCCGGTGCCGTTGCCCACCAGCTCCTGCGACGGGTCGCTCGCGCGGTATCGGATTGCTGCTGGCGACAGGCCCAGACCGTCGGCAACGATCTGCGCAAACGAGGTCTCGTGACCCTGGCCCGACGAGCCGGTGACGCCGAAGACATCAATGCGACCGTCGGCGGCAAATTTCGCCCGAACCACGTCTTTCGGAGCGCCACCCGCGCCTGAGGCTTCGAGGTAGCAGCCAAAGCCGATGCCGCGCAGTTTGCCGCGCCGGGCAGCCTCATCGCGACGTGCCGAAAAGCCTGCGTAGTCCGCCATGACGAGCGCCTTGCTCATCGTGCCGTCGAAGTCGCCGCTGTCATAGACCGTGCCGTTGGCGGTGGTGTAGGGGAAGGCATCGTTGGGAATGAAATTGCGCCGGCGCAGCTCGACCGGGTCGATGCCGTGTTCGGCGGCGGCCTGATCGATCAGCCGCTCGATGGCATAAGCGATGTCGGGGCGGCCTGCGCCGCGATAGGCCGAGACCGGCGCGGTATTGGTGTAGATGAGCTCCTGATGGGCAAAGAGCGCCGGGATACGGTAGACCCCGCCCATGGTGACCGAGAGGTTGCGCGTGCCGATGAAGGCCTGGAAGTAGCAGGTGTAGGCGCCGAGGTCGGCCTGATGATCCCAGCGCATCGCCAGGATGTTGTGCTGAGCATCGAGGGCGATATGACCAATCAGGCGCAGTGCGCGGCCGTGCCACTCGGAGGTGAAATGTTCCGAGCGCGAGCTGACCCACTTCACCGGCTTGCCCAGACGGCGTGCGGCCAGCATCAGCAGGGCCTGCTCCGACGCACTGCCGCCGCGCAGACCGAAGGATCCGCCGACGTCCTCGGCAATCACCTGGATCTTGTCGCCTGAAACACCGCTGATCTGCGAGAGCGAACCTCGCATGCCGAGCATGCCCTGGGTCGGCGTGTAGACGGTGTAGCGATCGGCGGTGGCATCGTAGGCCACCAGGCAGGCGCGCAACTCCATCGGGGCCACCGCCAGTCGCTGGCTTTCCATGCTGAGGGTGGTGGTCATCGCAGCCCGGGCAAAGGCGGCAGCGACTGCGGCCTCGTCGCCGGCCAGGGCCACCGCTGACAGATTGCCCGGGGCGACACTGTGCAACTCGGGCGCGCCGGGCCTGCGGGCGGCGTCCATGCTGGTCACCGACGCCAGGTCCTCATAGTCGACCATGATCTGCTCGGCCGCGTCCTGTGCGGCGCGTGCCGAATCGGCGATCACCATGGCAATCGGTTGGCCGACGAAACGCACGCGATCGGTGGCCAGCACCGGCATCCCGCACTTCACCTGCATCGAGCCGTCGGCAGTCTTGACCGGCGCGCCGGTCGGGATATCGGTGTAGCCCGCGGCTTTGACATCGTCGGCGGTCAGGATGGCGACCACGCCGGGCGAGGCGGTTGCGGCAGATGTGTCGATACCGCGGATGAGGGCATGGGCGCGGTCGGAGCGGACCATGTGGGCATGCAGTTGGCCGGGCAGGTTCCAGTCGGCGGTATAGCGACCGCGGCCGGTAACCAGACGCAGGTCTTCGACGCGCGAGGGGGTGAAGGTGGCAGTGTTCATGGTGTTGTCTCTCTTCAGGCCGACTTGTTGCCGGCGGCGCGCATCAGGCTGGCGGCCTGCTTCACCGCGGCAACGATATTGACGTAGCCGGTGCAGCGGCACAGGTTGCCGGCAAGGCCTTCACGGATCTGTTCGTCGGTCGGGTCGGGATGGCGACGCAGCAGGTCGGTGCTGGCCATGATCATGCCGGGCGTGCAGTAGCCGCACTGCAGGCCGTGGCAGGCGGAAAAGGCCTGTTGAACCGGATGCAGGGCGTCGCCGTGCGCCAGGCCTTCGATGGTCGTGATGGTCGATCCATCGGCTTGTGCGGCCAGCACGGTGCAGGATTTGACGGCTTGTCCGTCGAGATGCACGGTGCAGCAGCCGCACTGGCTGGTGTCGCAGCCGACGTGCGTGCCGGTCAGGCCGATTTGCTCGCGCAGCAGGTCGACCAGCAGGGTTCGGTCTTCGCACTGCATCGATTGGGTCTTGCCGTTGACGGTCAGTTCGACTTTCATGGGGATATCCGAGGCTTCAGTGTGAGGGGCAAGGCGCGCGATCCTCGCGGCCTGAATCGTTCAGTTGAATCGTTCAGTTCAGTCGGCCGATGGCCTGCGCGGCCATCACCCGGACCAGCTGGGCACGATAGGCGGCGCTGCCATGCAGGTCGGTGTTCAGGGCGCCGGCATCGAGCGCGCACGCGGCGATCGCATCAGTCGACCACTTGCCTGCGAGCGCAGCTTCGGCCTCGCGCCAGCGAAACACGCCCGGGCCTGCGCCGGTGACCGCGACGCGGATGCCGGCATCGAGCTGCGCCACCATCACGCCGGCCATGGCATAGCCCGAGGCGGCTTGCGCGAACTTGGCATAGGCCGCCCGTTTCGGCACCGAAAAGCGCACCGCGCGGATGATTTCGTCGGGCTCGAGCGCGGTGGTAAAGAGGCCAAGAAAGAAGTCGGCCGCGGCAATGGAGCGCCGGTCGGTGATCACCGTGGCATCGAGTCCGAGCAGGGCGGCCGGATAGTCGGCAGCCGGATCATTGTTGGCGATCGATCCGCCGAGCGTGCCGCGGGCGCGCACCTGGGGGTCACCGATATGGCCGGCCAGTTCGGCCAGCGCGGGGATGGCCTCGCGCACTGTCGGGTCGGTGGCGACTTCGCCGTGGCGTTGCGCCGCACCGATCACGATCGCGTTGCCCTCGCGGGTGATGCCGCGCAGATCGGCCAGACGGGCGATGTCGATCAGCCGCGAGGGCGCTGCCAGACGCATCTTCATGGTGGGCAGCAAGGTCATGCCGCCGGCCAGCAGCTTGGCCTCGGGGTCGCGGCGCAATCCCTGCACGCTGTCTGGCAGGGAACTGGCGCGTTCGTAAGTAAAGGGGTACATGGACGCAGGCTCGAAGAAAGTGCGGCAGGGGTTGGCGAAAGTCGGTGACGCGAGGGCGGGGGCTCGGGTTGACGATCCGGTTGGGGATGGCTTGGCGAGGGACGGTCATCCGAGCCATCCAGTGCGCCCTCCGACAGGCCTGAGAGTAGCATCGGTCGAAGTCGCACTTGATATTCGGCCGGCCGCCCTCATTCCATTCCGAGCGCCGCGTACGGTCATTGCCTGCGACGCTCTGTTTTTCCGCTTCCGCTTCCTGCCTGGG
>CAIKZV010000506.1 GCA_903831925.1 uncultured Burkholderiales bacterium | reverse complement strand
TGATCTCGACGGTATCGCCTTCGTTCAGGGCATCTTCGGTGTGAGCGTGGTACTTGGTCGAACGGGTGACGTATTTGCCATAGAGCGGATGCTTGACCTTGCGCTCGATCAGCACGGTCACGGTCTTCTGCATCTTGTTGCTGACAACTCGGCCGGTCAGCGTGCGTTGGCCAGCTTCTCCGGCTACCTGGGGAACAGTCGTCACTTCGCTCATTTCACTGCCGCCTTCTGGGTCATCACAGTCCTCACGCGAGCAATGTCACGACGGACCTTGCGCAGCTGCGACGTGTTGTTGAGCTGCTGGGTGGCAATCTGCATCCGCAGCGAAAACTGGGCCCGCAGCAGATCGGACAATTCCTTGCCGAGCTCTTCACTGCCCTTGCTTTTCAATTCGGTCATATCCATGACGATCCTTTCGTTCAGGCGCCCAAGTGCCGGGCAACGAAGATCGTTGCGATTGGCAGCTTGGCGGCGGCAAGCGCAAACGCTTCGCGTGCCAGGGTTTCTTCAACGCCGTCCATCTCGTAGAGCACCTTGCCCGGCTGGATCTCGGCCACGTAGTACTCGGGATTGCCTTTACCGTTACCCATGCGGACTTCGGCCGGCTTTTGCGAGATCGGCTTGTCCGGGAAGATTCGGATCCAGATGCGACCGCCCCGTTTGATATGGCGGGTCATGGCTCGGCGAGCCGCCTCGATCTGGCGCGCGGTGAGGCGGCCACGTCCGATGGCCTTCAGGCCAAACTCGCCGAATGAGACATTGGTGCCGCGGGTCGCGATGCCCTTGTTGCGGCCCTTTTGCTCCTTGCGGTACTTGCGTCGTGCAGGTTGCAGCATGGTCGTTCCTTATTGCCCCTTGGGCTCGACGGGCTTGGTCTCGCCCGCGGGGGCGTCGCCGCTGGATTTGCGGACGCGCTTGACGATTGATTTGGGTGCGTCGGGCGCACCGGCGGCAGGCTTGGTGTCAGCATCGGCGCCTGCAGGACGGCGACCGCCAGGGGCGCCGCCGCCAGGCCCGCGACGCTCACCGGGGCGACCCGGCGCTCCGCCGGGACGGCGGGGACGACGGTCTTCGCGCTCGGGCGGCGGTGCGGCGTCTTTCTCGGCAGCCGCCACGTCGGAGCGTCCGAGGGTATCGCCCTTGTAGACCCAGACCTTCACACCGATGATGCCGTAGGTGGTCTCGGCTTCAGAGGTCCCGTAGTCGATATCGGCACGCAAGGTATGAAGCGGCACGCGACCTTCGCGGTACCACTCGACCCTTGCGATTTCAGCCCCGTTCAGGCGACCCGAGCTCATGATCTTGATGCCCAGAGCACCGAGACGCATCGCGTTTTGCATCGCGCGCTTCATGGCACGGCGGAACATGATCCGCTTCTCGAGCTGCTGGGTGATCGAATCGGCAATCAGCTGGGCATCGGTCTCAGGCTTGCGGATCTCTTCGATGTTCACATGCACCGGCACTTTCAGCAGGCGCTGAAGATCGGCCTTGAGAATCTCGATATCCTCGCCTTTCTTGCCGATCACCACGCCCGGGCGAGCCGAGAAAATCGTGATGCGCGCATTCTTGGACGGACGCTCGATCAGCACGCGGCCGACCGAAGCACCACGCAGCTTCTTGCGAAGGTAGGCGCGGACCTTGATGTCCTCGTTGAGCATGCCGGGAAAATCGCGGCTGTTGGCATACCAGCGTGACGACCAATTGCGGCTGACCGCGAGTCGAAAGCCGGTCGGGTGGATTTTTTGTCCCATCGTCTTATTCCTGCGCTCAGTTGCCGACGGTCACGAAGATGTGGCAAGTCTGCTTTTCGATCTGAACGCCGCGGCCCTTGGCCCTGGCGTCGAATCGGCGCAGCGAAGCACCCTTCTCGACATGGATGGTCTTGACCTTCAGTTCGTCGACGTCGGCACCATCGTTGTGCTCGGCGTTGGCGATTGCCGACTCGAGCACTTTCTTGATGATCTTCGACGCCTTCTTGGGCGAGAAGGTAAGGATGTTGAGCGCCTGCTCGACCGGCTTGCCGCGAATCAGGTCGGCGGAGAGCCTGCCCTTTTGGGCAGAGAGACGGACGCCGTGAAGAATGGCTTTGGTTTCCATTTGAACTGTCACTCCTTACTTGCGTGCGCCCTTGCCCTTGGCACCCGCCTTCTTGTCGGCCGCGTGGCCTTTGAAGGTGCGGGTGAGCGAAAACTCGCCGAGCTTGTGACCGACCATGTTCTCGTTGACGAAGACCGGGATGTGCTGCTTGCCGTTATGAACCGCGATCGTCAGCCCGATGAACTCGGGGAGGATCGTCGAACGACGCGACCAGGTCTTGATCGGCTTCTTGTCTTTGATGGCCTGCGCCTTGTCCACCTTTTTCATGAGGTGGTCGTCGACGAAAGGTCCTTTTTTAACTGAACGTGCCATGGGTCACCCGTTATTTCTTGAAGCGACGCTGAACGATCATCGAGTTCGTGCGCTTGTTTCGACGCGTACGGTAGCCCTTGGTAGGCTGACCCCACGGGTTCACCGGCACGCGTCCTTCGCCGGTCTTGCCTTCGCCGCCACCGTGCGGGTGGTCGACCGGGTTCATGGCAACGCCGCGAACCGTCGGGCGGATACCGCGCCAGCGTGTCGCGCCTGCCTTGCCGATCTGGCGCAGGTTGTGCTCTTCGTTGCCGACTTCGCCAAGCGTTGCGCGGCACTCGATATGTACCCGGCGAATCTCACCCGAGCGCAGGCGAACCTGGGCGTAGGTGCCTTCGCGCGCCAGCAGCTGCGCCGATGCACCCGCAGAACGGGCAATCTGTGCGCCCTTGCCGGGAAGCATCTCGATGCAATGAATGGTTGAACCCACCGGAATATTGCGGATAGGCAGGGTATTGCCCGAGCGGATCGGGGCTTCGGCCCCGGACATCAGGGACACACCAGCCGACACGCCGCGCGGCGCAAGGATATAGCGACGCTCGCCATCGGCGTAGCACAGCAAAGCCAGATGCGCGCTGCGATTCGGGTCGTATTCGATGCGCTCGACCTTGGCCGGGATCCCGTCCTTGTTGCGCTTGAAATCGACCACACGGTAATGCGACTTGTGTCCGCCGCCGCGATGACGCGTGGTGATGTGACCAAGGTTGTTACGGCCTGAACCGCGTGTCTGCGGCTCGACCAGTGCTGCATGCGGCTTGCCCTTGTGCAGACCCGGCGTAACCACCTTGACCATTCCCCGGCGACCGGGGGATGTCGGTTTGACTTTGACGACGGTCATTTATCGGGTCTCCGCGAAATTGATTTCCTGGCCGGGCTTCAGGCAGACATAAGCCTTGCGCACATTGCTGCGCCGCCCCAGGAAACGGCCCGACCGCTTGGCCTTGCCTTTCTGGTTCAGAACCTGAACCGATTCGACCTCGACCTTGAACATCAGTTCGACAGCCGCCTTGATCTCAGGCTTGGTAGCGTCCTGAATCACGCGGAATCCGACTTGGTTGTTCTTGTCGGCGAGCATCGTGCTCTTTTCAGAAACGATCGGTGCGAGCAGCACCTGCATCAGACGTTCCGGATTCATGCGAGCATCTCCTGGACAGCAGCCAGTGCCGGCTTGGTGATCAGCACCTTGTCGAAATGCACCAGCGACACCGGATCGGCGTGACGGGCTTCGAGCACCAGCACATTCGGCAGATTGCGCGACGCAAGAATCAGATTCTCGTCGGCACCATCGGTCAGGACCAGGACAGACGCCAGGCCCATGACTTTCAGCTTGTCGACCAGCAGCTTGGTCTTGGGCGCATCGACAGACATCGACTCGACCACCATGACGCGGTCTTCGCGGGCCAGTTGCGAGAGGATCGAGCACATGCCGGCGCGATACATCTTGCGGTTGACCTTGTGCGAGTAATTCTGGTCAGGCGAATTCGGGAAGATCTTGCCGCCCCCACGCCACAACGGTGACGAGGTCATACCAGCACGGGCGCGGCCGGTGCCTTTCTGGCGGAAGGGCTTCTTGGTGCTGTGACGCACTTCGGAGCGATCTTTCTGTTTACTGTTGGCGCTGCGGGCGTTCGCCTGATAGGCAACCACCACCTGATGAATCAGGGGCTCGTTGAAGTCGCGCCCGAAGACGGTGTCAGCAGCAGCAACCGTGGAGGCCGGCTGGCCCTGCTCGTTCAGCAGTTTCAGTTCCATGGCGTCCCCTTACTTCTTACCGGCCTTGGCCGGATTGATGGGACCGGTCGGCGCAGCCACCCGGGCCACGCGCGGCAGACCACCCTTGGCCAGCGGCGTCTTGGCGGCCGGCGTCACCACCACTGCGCCGCCCTTGGCACCCGGCACAGCGCCGCGCACCATCAGCAGCCCACGGTCGGCATCGACACGGGCAATCACGAGATTTTGAATGGTCTTGGACTCGTCACCCATGTGACCGGACATCCGCTTGCCGGGAAACACACGGCCGGGATCCTGCGCCATACCGATCGAGCCAGGCACATTGTGCGAACGCGAGTTACCGTGCGATGCGCGACCCGAACGGAAGTTGTAGCGTTTGATCGTGCCGGTAAAGCCCTTGCCGATCGAGGTGCCTGCGACGTCGACTTTCTGGCCGGCGGCAAAGATCGTGGCCTCGACTACCGAACCGGGCGCGAGATCGGCCAGCTTGTCGGCGGCCACGCGGAATTCGCGAAGATCGGTTCCGGCCTGCACACCCGCCTTGGCGAAATGCCCGGCGCGCGCCTTGGTGACACGGGAAGGACGGCGCTCGCCAAAGGCGACCTGCACCGCGGAATAGCCGTCGGATTCGACGGACTTGATCTGGGCGACACGATTGTTCGACACGTCGAGCACGGTCACCGGAACGGCGTCGCCGTCGTCGGTGTAGATGCGCATCATGCCGACCTTGCGTCCCACAAGGCCAAGGCTCATGTTTTTCTCCGTTCCCGACAACGATTGGCCGGGTGTGATCGCTCGCATGCCCGTCTGACCAGGAATGCGTGCTGCAAAGTTCAAACGACTGAAGCGAAAGACCGCACTGACAACCCGCAAAGTGCAAGTCGAGGCAGACTGAAATTCAGTCGAGCCTTCGATGATAAGCGATTTGTTGCGCGCGACGCAAGCTTTCCATTGAGGATTGTTTGCGCGCGGAGCGAATAGCCCTTGAATGGCTGCTGTTGCCGCCTCTCGGCGCTATTCGTTGAACGACCTGGGTGGCAGCACAAACCACCAGAGGACCGACAGGGCGAGTCCGATCCAGGCCAAGGTGAGAGCGGTTCGCCAACCGCGGTTGGCCTCGCGCAGCACCCGCGCAGTGTCGACCCAGATGGTCTCGCAGGCGCCATTGCCGTGATCATCGCGCCGAATGCTGGTACCGCGCTTGAAGGGCAATCCGGCGTTGTGAGAGTACTCCGAGAGCCGGCCGACAATCTCGACCTGATCGCCTGGACGCACGTTTCGCAGCAATCGGGCAATCGACGGATCGTTCGTCAGCAAATGGTTGTTCGAAAGGCCTTCCTCGTTGAATCGCTGCCAGACTGCATTGGAGTCTGTTGCCGCGTTGCAGGTAAAGATTTCGCTCCAGTAGCGCAGCTCGCGGTAGATGCCGCTGGTGGCGTTAGTGCCCCAGACGATGCACAGGTCGACCACATTCAGATGGTCGTTCCAGTCTTTGCGATGGGTCAGATCCCACCAGACGGCGCTGTCGTGGCGACTGACCACGACGCCCTGAATCCGATAGTCGAACAGCGGTTTGATGGTGTAGTCGACGCCTGCGGCGACGGCTTGAAAGCCGGCCAAGCGGGTCGGCGTTTGCAGTGGCTCCCGTGCGATCGCCGAGACCAGTCGCGAAGGCTCTGGCAGCCGGTCGCGCTGCCACAGACCCAGCGCGATGCCGCACAGGCTGATGAGCAGGAGCAGTGACTGAAGATAGCGTGACATTGGTGGCTTGCGTGTTTCGCAAAACCTAACCGGGCATGGGCCGATCGCCCGCCTGACCCTGATCGCCGGTGCTGGCGAGGCGACGAACGCACATCGTGCGTCGCGCAGGTGCACTTGCCTTTGAGCACTGCATGGCTGCATCTGGTCGTAAAAAGGCCGCCTCAAGGGCGGCCAGTCTCAACCACTAGCGGTCTGATCGCGGCCTGATCAGCCTGGCCAGGATCGATCGGGCTTACTGCAGCTTGATCTCGACATCGACACCAGCCGGCAGATCGAGCTTCATCAGTGCGTCAACCGTCTTGTCGGTGGGATCAACGATGTCCATCAGGCGTTGATGGGTGCGGATCTCGAACTGGTCGCGCGAGGTCTTGTTGACATGGGGCGAGCGCAGCACGTCGAAGCGCTGGATGCGGGTCGGCAGGGGCACCGGGCCACGAACGACTGCACCGGTCCGCTTCGCGGTCTCGACGATTTCAGCGGCTGACTGATCGATCAGCTTGTAGTCGAAGGCCTTGAGACGGATACGAATTTTCTGGCTTTGCATGGCATTTCCTTCAAAGAGCGGTGGCCCGCCGCAAAGCGGGCCGTATCGAAGCCTTGCCGGAAGAATTTCCGGCTCAGCGCCGGACCCCGAGAGGCCCGGACTTTATAAGGCGGGTATCAAGCGACGATCTTGGCGACGACGCCGGCACCGACGGTACGGCCGCCTTCGCGAATCGCAAAGCGCAGGCCCTGCTCCATCGCGATCGGGGCAATCAGCGTGACCACCATCTTCACGTTGTCCCCGGGCATCACCATCTCGGTACCCTCGGGCAACTCCACCGAGCCGGTCACGTCGGTCGTACGGAAATAAAACTGCGGACGATAGTTGTTGAAGAACGGCGTGTGACGGCCACCTTCGTCCTTAGACAAAACATAGATCTCAGCCGTGAAGTGCGTGTGGGGCTTGACCGAACCAGGCTTGCACAGCACTTGGCCGCGCTGCACGTCTTCGCGCTTGGTACCGCGCAACAAAATACCCACGTTGTCGCCCGCTTGACCTTGGTCCAGCAGCTTGCGGAACATCTCCACGCCCGTGCAGGTGGTCTTTTGGGTGTCAACGATACCCACGATTTCAATCTCTTCGCCCACCTTGATGATGCCGCGCTCCACACGACCCGTCACCACCGTGCCACGACCCGAGATCGAGAACACGTCTTCGACTGGCATCAAGAACGCACCGTCCACTGCGCGCTCTGGCGTAGGAATGTAGCT